>CALWGS010000020.1 GCA_944380155.1 uncultured Lachnospiraceae bacterium | reverse complement strand
AACCGCAACATCCGGATCCGCAAGTACTTCATTAAAAATACGCTCCAGATAAGAAACCGGGGCGTAGGTATTCGTATAAGCCTGAAAATAGGCGATAAAGCGTCCGGACGGATACTTGGCCGCAATCAGCTGTCTGGCGCCGGTCAGCTGTTCGGAAACGGACAACCGCGCGGACTGGGCGAATTCACCGCTTCCTCCCGCGCTGCAGAAAATGCATCCGCCGTCCGAGAGGGTTCCGTCACGGTTCGGACAGGTCATGCCTCCGTTCAGAGCAAGCTTATACAGCCGTTCGCCGTAGGTATCCTTCAGGTAACGGGAGAGGGAATAATATCGCTCCATACAACATTCCTCCTGTTGAACTGTAATCATCATAGCACTTAAAAATCAGAAAGACAAGAGAAAGATCTTTTCAATTTGAAAGAAACGGTGTATAATAGATGAAGAGAAAGAACAAGTCCTTACGGCAGAGAGGAATCAGGTTCTCGTTCTTAGTACATCACGGCCATATTGTCTGATATGATATTTATTCGATTATTTCCTGTATTATAATCCTCAAGGAAAGACGAACCGACAAAGTAAAGGAGTAAAATATGACATCTGAATATGAAAAACTGTCTTTGGCCCAGTTAAAGGAGCTTGCGAAGAAAATGGGCTTAAAGAGAACAACTCAATTAAGAAAGAATGATTTGATACAACTATTAATTCAACATAGTACGGGAAACTCCGAAGAAAATATATCAAACGAACCTGTACAGGAAACACTCCCGATAGAAGGAACGCAGAGGCAGGATGGGGATGGCGCAAAGCCAAGGCGCGGACGTCCCAGAAAGAGACAGTCTGATGAAACAGCCGCGCAGGAACCGGGAGAAAGCGCCGCACAGGCGGAGACCGAAGACTGGCAGATGACCCTGCCGGATGAGCCCGGAGCGGAGAATGAACCGTCCGCGGAGCAGGAGAATTCGGCACCGGACGGGAATCCGGAGCCGCAGGAGGAGGCAAAGCAGCCGGATCCTCTGCAGGAGGAAGCGGGTTTTGCATCCGGGCAGCCGTCCGAACCGTCCGTGCAGGAGCAGGACCAGGAGACGAAGCCGGAATCCTCCGAATCCACCGAAGAGACACAGGACGAAAAAGAGGAGACGAAGCAGCAGGAACGCCAGGAAGAGGTTCATGCGGCGGAGACAGGACATATGGAGGGAACGTTCGAGCACATCCATTCGGAAGCGGGAGCCCATTCGGAAAAGCAGTCCTCTTATCATTCGTATCACACACCCAGAGACTTCTCAGAGGAGAAGAATTCCAGACAGGAATCAAAGAGCGAGTATGGCCGGACAGAAGGCCAGCAGAAGGAATACAGACAGGGATACAGACAGGACTACTACAAGCGTCAGGAGAACCGCTATGCCGATAAGAATCCGGTTCCGACCGATATGGCGGAGCTCGACAGCGGCGAAACGAAGGAGGGAATCCTTGAGGTGATGTCGGACGGATATGGGTTTATCCGCTGCGATAATTATCTTCCGGGAGAGAACGATGTCTATGTATCCCCCGCGCAGATTCGGAGATTCAACCTCAAGACCGGAGATATCATCGTCGGCAATACCAGGATCCGCAGCCAGAACGAGAAGTTCAGCGCCCTGCTGTATGTCAAGAGCGTGAACGGCTTCCATCCGTCGGAGGCGCAGAGGCGCAAGCGCTTTGAGGATCTGACCCCCATCTTCCCGAATGAGAGAATCTTCATGGAGACTCCGGACTGCAGCATTGCGATGCGCATGATTGACATCTTCTCCCCGATTGGCAAGGGGCAGAGAGGAATGATTGTATCCCAGCCCAAGGCAGGAAAGACTACTATTCTGAAGCAGATTGCGGCCTCTGTCACGAAGAATTACCCGGAGATGAATCTGATTATTCTGCTGATTGATGAGCGTCCTGAGGAAGTAACCGATATCCGGGAATCCATTGAAGGCAAGAATGTAGAAGTGATCTATTCCACCTTCGATGAGCTGCCCGAGAATCACAAGAGGGTATCCGAAATGGTGATCGAACGGGCGAAGCGTCTGGTAGAGCATAAGAAGGATGTGGTCATCCTCCTTGACAGTATCACAAGGCTGGCGAGAGCCTATAACCTGACAATCCAGCCGAGCGGCAGAACGCTCTCCGGCGGACTTGACCCGGCGGCGCTGCATATGCCCAAGCGCTTCTTCGGCGCCGCGAGGAATATGCGCGAGGGAGGGAGCCTTACGGTTCTTGCGACCGCGCTGGTGGATACGGGAAGCAGAATGGACGATGTGGTATTCGAGGAATTCAAGGGAACCGGCAATATGGAGATCGTGCTCGACCGCAGCTTGTCTGAGAAGAGAATCTTCCCCGCAATTGACCTGATGAAATCCAGCACAAGACGGGACGATCTGCTTCTGGAGCCTGTTTACTTCGAAAGCGCGAACGTCATGCGCAAATGGCTGAGCGGGCAGAAGTCCGAGGATGCATTAGAGCACATCATCAATATCTTCCAGAAGACGAAGACCAACACGGAATTCATCAAAATGCTGATCAAGACAAAAATGTACTAAATCGAAATTTGGGTATTGCAAACGGACACCGGCTATGATATAATGAAAAAGCTGTTTTACGGGAACTCATGTAATATATTGTAAGGAACAGTACTTTCGCATACGGCTTAAGCCGCGGCGGGAGAATAGAAATAGAATTATGACAGAGAGGTGAATGAGATGAAAGAGGGAATCCATCCTAAGTATTATCAGGCAAAAGTTGTATGCAACTGCGGTAATGAATTTGTAACAGGTTCCACAAAAGCGGATATCCATGTCGAAGTCTGCTCCAAGTGCCATTCTTTCTATACCGGCCAGCAGAAGGCTGCTGCCGCCCGCGGCGCAATTGATAAGTTTAACCGTAAGTATGGTTTGACCCAGAACTAAGATTGCCTTATATACAACATATATGTTTAAAAATCAGGTTGAGGTTGCGTGAATCTCAACCTATTTTTAGATTCAAAGAACTACCGGAAAGGGTGAAGGATATGAAATCATCGGGAATCGGAGGTCAGGCCGTCATTGAGGGAGTTATGATGAAGAACCGGGAGCGGTATGCCGTGGCGGTTCGGACGCCGGATCAGAGAATCGAAGTGAAACAGGATTGCTACACAAGCGCCTCTGAGAAGGTTAAGCTCCTTAAATTGCCGATCTTAAGAGGTGTGCTTGCGTTCGTTGAGTCGTTAATTCTGGGAATGAAGACGCTGACCTATTCGGCCGGCTTCTACGAGGAAGAGGAAGAGAAGACGAAGAAAAAGGACGGTGCCGACGGGGAGAAGAAGGAGAAGCGTGACAATTTCTTCATGGGACTTACCGTGGTCCTGTCCGTGGTTCTTGCGGTCGGTATCTTTATTGTTCTGCCGTTTTTCATTGCGGGGCTGTTTGGAAGTCTGATTTCCTCCCAGCTTCTGCTCAGGGTTGTGGAGGGTGTGATCCGGCTGGTGCTGTTCATCGGCTATATTCTCTTAATTTCACAGATGAAGGATATTAAGAGGGTGTTCATGTATCACGGCGCGGAGCATAAGGCGATTAACTGCATAGAGAACGGGGATGATCTGACTGTGGAGAATGTCCGGAAGGCATCGAAAGAGCATAAGCGGTGCGGAACCAGCTTCATGCTGATTGTCATGCTGATCAGTACGGTGTTTTTTGTATTTATTTATACGGACATCATGTGGCTGAGGCTTCTGCTTCGCATTCTCCTGATTCCGGTTATTGCGGGAATCTCCTATGAATTCATCCGGTTTGCCGGCAGAAGTGATTCCAGGATCGTGGCCGTGTTAAGCAAGCCGGGGCTTCTGATGCAGGGGCTGACGACGAAGGAGCCGGACGATTCCATGATCGAAGTGGCAATCGCTTCCGTGGAGGCGGTGTTTGACTGGCAGGAATACCTGGCGGATAACGGAGTGAAGAAGAAGGCCTCATCCGGACGCAGGAAGGATAAGATTGTTTCGTTCCAGGAGGCCGCGGAGGCGAAGGAGAGCAGCCCCGTCCGGAAGGATCCGGAGACCGCGGCCGCGCAGGAGGCTGAGGAGAGACGCAGCAGGCAGAAGGCCAGAGTCAGGACAGGCTCAATGCTGATGGAAGAGGATGACGAGGAAGAGGATGAGATCCTGCGCGCGCTGGACAAGTACTTCACCGGACGGCCGGGAGAAGAGGCCGCGCAGGCCGGGAATTCCGGAGATGAGAATCGTAAGAGAGAGAATCCGGGGAAGAGTCCCGCGAAGGGGAAGAGAAAGAAATGACCTTAAGAGAAGCACTGACGACAGGCAGGAAGAGGCTGTGCCAGGCGGGGATTGAGGAGTCTGAGCCGGATGTCTGGTATCTGCTGCAGGAGGCCGCGGGAGTCAGGCGCGCGGGGTATTTTATGAATCCGGACCGGGAGATGACTCCGGAAGAGGCTGCGGTCTACGAGGATCTGATCGAGAAAAGGACGCGGCATATTCCGCTTCAGTATATTATCGGGAAGCAGGAGTTCATGGGACTGGAGTTCCTGGTGTCGGACGCGGTCCTGATTCCGAGGCAGGATACCGAGATCCTGGTCTGCGAGGTCTTAAAGGAATCGAAGGGGCATTCGGTGCTGGATGTCTGCACCGGCTCCGGGTGTATTATTATCAGTCTTGCAAGGCTTGGAGGCATAACGCGGGCCGCTGCCTGCGATATCTCGGGAGACGCGCTTGCGGTGGCGAGAGAGAATGCAAGAAGGCTTGGAGTCAGCGTGGAATTCTATCAGGGAGATCTGTTTGATCCCGTTGAGGGACGATTCGATGTGATTGTGTCGAATCCGCCGTATATTGCCTCGGGGGAGATTGACGGACTGATGCCGGAGGTCAGAGACTATGAGCCGCGCCTTGCGTTAGACGGAAGCGGGGACGGCCTTGTGTTCTACCGGAGAATTCTTGCGCGGGCGGGAGAACATCTGAATGCAGGCGGCAGGATCTTTTTTGAAATCGGCTGTGATCAGGCAGCGGCGGTATCCGGGCTGCTTTCGGAATACGGATACCGGGATATTCGCGTGGTGCGGGATTATTCGGGCCTGGATCGCGTGGTGTGCGGGAGTCTGGCCGAATCGAAGTGGGAGGAATCGAATGTTTGATAGATTAGAAGATTTGTTAACCCGTTATCAGGAGATACAGGATGAGCTGAATCAGTCATCGGTTGTCAATGATCAGGAGCGGTTTCGCAGACTGATGAAGGATCAGGCAGAGATAGGACCGATAGCGGATAAGTATCAGGAATATAAAGCAACGAAGAATGCGATCGAGGAAAGTCTGGCCATTCTTGACGAGGAGAGCGACGAGGAGATGAGAGAGCTTGCCAAGGAAGAGCTTTCGGACTGCAGGGCAAGGCTTGAGCAGATCGAGGAGGAGCTTAAGATTCTGCTCCTTCCGAAGGATCCCAATGACGAGAAGAACGTAATCGTGGAGATCCGCGCCGGAGCCGGCGGGGATGAAGCCGCGTTATTTGCCGCAGAGCTCTTCCGGATGTATTCCAAATACGCGGAGATGAACCGGTGGAAGATCGATATGATGAATCTGAACGAGAACGGTATCGGCGGGTTCAAGGAGGTTATTTTCATGATAGAGGGCCGCGGGGCGTATTCCAGGCTCAAATACGAGAGCGGGGTACACAGGGTACAGAGAATTCCGGTGACGGAATCCGGCGGCAGAATTCATACTTCAACCGCTACGGTTGCAATTATGCCGGAGGCGGAGGAGGTCGATGTGAAGATTGATATGAATGACTGTAAGTTCGATGTATTCCGGGCATCCGGCAACGGCGGCCAGTGCGTCAATACAACGGACTCCGCAGTCCGGCTGACCCATATCCCGACCGGAATCGTGATCTCCTGCCAGGATGAGAAGTCACAGCTCAAGAACCGCGACAAGGCATTGAAGGTGCTCCGTTCCAGGCTGTATGAGATGGAACTGGAGAAGGCGCACGATGCGGAGGCTGCGGCAAGAAAGAGCCAGGTAGGGACCGGAGACCGCTCCGAGAAGATTCGGACCTATAACTTTCCGCAGGGCCGTGTGACCGATCATAGAATCAAGCTGACGACGCATCGGATTGACGAGGTGCTCGGCGGGGATCTGAATGAGATTATTGACAGTCTGATCGCTGCGGATCAGGCAGCTAAGCTTACGAAAATGAATGAGGATATTCCGGCATAATCCGGTGCAGAAACGGAGACGATCATGATCAGCAGCAGTGCGAACGCACAGATCAAATATATCGAAAAACTGATGAAGAGCAGCAGGGAACGGGCGAAGGAGGGGTTGTATGTTTGTGAGGGCCTTAGGATGTTCCTTGAGGTTCTCGAACAGCCGGGCGCTCTGGTAAAGGCCTATGTCTCGGAGTGCTTCTGCGGGCAGGAGGTGTTTCGGGAGAAGATTCGCGGCAGACTGACCGTCCCGTGGGAAACGGTTGCGGATCCCGTTTTCGACCGTGTATCGGATACCATGACGCCGCAGGGAATCCTGGGACTTGTAAGAAAGCCGGAGTATGATCTGGAGCAGATCCTGACGGGTACGGATCGGAATCTTCTCGTGCTGGAGGATCTGAGGGATCCGGGGAATCTCGGTACTATGATCAGGACGGCGGAGGCAGCCGGCATCGGCGGAATGATATTAAGCCGGGGGTCGGCGGACCTCTTTAATCCCAAGGTAATCCGCGCTACGATGGGAGCCATCTACCGGGTTCCGTTCGTTTACGCCGAAGACTTCGGGGCCGCCCTGTCCATGCTTTCGGATCGGGGAATTACCATCTATGCCGCCCATCTGGAGGGCAGCATATGCTACGATGAGGCGGACTACACGAAGCGGTGCGCGATTCTGATTGGAAATGAGGCAAACGGTTTAAGCGAGTCTGCGGCATCGCTTGCCGACAGCCGGATCAGAATCCCGATGGAGGGACGGACGGAATCACTGAATGCGGCGGTTGCCGCCGCTGTTCTGATGTACGAGGCCTTCCGCCAGAGAAGGGCATGCAGGGAATCGTAGGACAGGCTTCGCCTTCGCGGGAGAAAAAGCCGGATCATCCGGAGAAATACGGCAAGATATTCTATTATAATTTCATAATCATCGCACATAGAAGCGCTTTCTGTCGATCAAAACAGGGAGCGCTTCTCTTTTCAAATGATTTTCCATATTGTATAATAGCTGTAAATAATTGGAAAGAGAGGAATGTTACAGCATGGCGAAGGAGTTATTTGAAAAGGGTGTATTCCTGTACATAACGGCGGGGGTGGCCGGTATCGGAATATTACTGCGGATCATCTTAGCGATGGTATACCGAAGACTTCTGACAGCCTCCGAGCACATGGGGCAGACAAGGAATCAGTGGGCGAGGCAGCTGAGGCAGCGGTTTGAGACCTGTTATCAGCTTCGGATTGGCGTTAGAAATGTGGATATCTTTGTGGATAAGTATGTGTACAAACAAAAGTTCTGCGGAGTGTTGTTATCCACATGGGAGTTGATAAGCGGACAGATGAAGTACCTGTGCCTGATTACAGCCTCGATCGGGGGCGTTGTCGGATTGGTGACAGATTGTGGAAGAAATGAGATTCTATACACAATCGGTTCGGGACTCCTTCTTGCCGCGCTGTTGATGATTGTGGATAACTTAATCGGAATCACCGGTAAGAGGGAGCTTCTGAAGGTGAATCTGAAGGATTATCTTGAAAATTTCCTGAAGGTACGGTTCGAGAACCCCAAAGAGTACGAAGAACTTCAGAAGGAGTACGCCGGCCCTGCCGTTAAGGAGGCGGGACGCAGAGAGAAGAAGCGGGACAGCCGTTTTGAGCGCAGGCAGAAGAAGCTGGAACGCAGACAGGAGAGGCTGCAGGGACGGGAACAGAGGAAGAAGGAGGAGGAAGCAAGACTTCTTGCTGAAATGGAGGAGAAGAAGCTGCGCCAGGAGCAGAAGAAGGCGGAGGCGATGGAACGGCGCAGACAGCAGCTGATGCAGACGGAGAATGGAGAGCATTCTTCCGCGAAAGAGGCAGGGCAGCCTGGGAGGCAGCCTGAGGCGGCGCAGCAGGAGGAGGGAGCGGCCTCTATGACTGCCGCGGCCAGGGAGGAGGACAGGCTGATCGCAGATGTGTTAAAAGAATTCCTTTCATAGCGTACTTTAATATTGAATTCGCGGACATGATTTGTTACAATCAATAGTAATAAAACTATCAGCAAAGGAGAATAACAATCATGGACAGGGTATCATTGGATTATTCGGCGGCTTCCGGTTTTATCAGAAGTGAAGAGGTAGCTTATATGGCGAAGGCGGCAGAGCTTGCCAAGTCGGTGCTTACCTCAAAAGAGGGCGCGGGCAGTGATTTTCTTGGATGGATTGATCTTCCCGTGAACTATGACAAGGAAGAGTTCGCACGGATTAAGGCGGCGGCGGCGAGGATTCAGGAGGATTCCGAGGTGCTGGTTGTAATCGGAATCGGCGGCTCTTATCTCGGAGCGAGGGCGGCAATTGAGTGTCTCAGACACAGCTTCTATAACAGTGTGTCTCCAAGCATCCGCAAGACTCCCGAGATTTATTTCGCAGGCAATAATATCAGCGCCAGGTACGCGACACATCTGCTTGAGGTGATTGGCGACAGGGACTTCTCGATTAACGTAATTTCGAAGTCCGGCACGACGACGGAGCCCGCTATCGCGTTCCGTATTTTCAAGAAGAAGCTGATTGAGAAGTACGGAAGGAAGGAAGCGGCCAAGAGGATCTACGCGACGACGGACAAGGCAAGGGGCGCGTTGAAGAAGCTTGCGACAGAGGAAGGCTATGAGAGCTTTGTTGTTCCGGATGACGTTGGAGGGCGTTATTCGGTTCTGACCGCAGTCGGCCTGCTTCCGATCGCAGTCAGCGGCGCGGATATTGACAAGCTGATGGAAGGCGCGGCCAGCATGAGGGAATACTGCCTGAACAGCGCATATGAGGAGAATGACGCGGTGAAGTACGCGGCCGTGCGCAATATCCTGCTTCGCAAGGGTAAGGGGATTGAGATTCTGTGCAATTACGAGCCGTCCCTGCACTATGTGTCCGAGTGGTGGAAGCAGCTCTACGGCGAGAGCGAGGGCAAGGATCAGAAGGGAATCTTCCCGGCTTCCGTGGATCTGACGACGGATCTTCATTCCATGGGACAGTTCATCCAGGACGGACAGAGAGCGATGTTCGAAACCGTGCTGAATGTAGAGACTTCTTCCTGTGAAGTAGTCATGGAGGAGGAAGAGGTCGATCTGGACGGATTGAATTATCTGGCCGGCAAGGATCTGGACTTCGTGAATAAGAGTGCGATGAAGGGAACACTTCTGGCTCATACGGACGGACAGGTTCCGAACCTGATGATCAACATTCCGGAGCAGAACGAGTACTATTTAGGACAGCTGTTCTACTTCTTTGAGTTTGCCTGCGGCGTAAGCGGGTACCTTCTTGGAGTGAATCCGTTTGATCAGCCGGGTGTTGAGAGCTATAAGAAGAATATGTTTGCCCTCCTTGGGAAGCCCGGATATGAGGCCCAGAGGGAAGAGCTGTTAAAGAGACTTTGATGTTGCAGAGACTTTGATAAGAAATAATTGGATGAGCAGGGAACCGGCATGGTGAAGGTCATGCCGGTTCTCTGTGTTTGGTACTTGTAAAAAAGCCGGTTATGAAGTAGAATAGAGATAACCAAACGGAAGGGGGCTTTGCGGATGAATTCTGTATTCTGGCTGGGCGCGGTCGTGCTGATGCTCGTTATTGAAGCGATCACACTCGGATTGACGACGATATGGTTCGCGGGCGGAGCTTTGGCTGCGTTTCTTTTGTCGCTGGTATGGGATCAGGTTCTGGTTGAATTCGTCGTATTCTTTGTGGTATCTCTCCTGCTTCTGATCTATACGAGGCCGGTTGCGCTGGAGTATTTCAACAAGCGGCGCGTGAAGACGAACTATGAGAGTTACATCGGCAAGGAAGCCAAGGTGACGCAGACCATTGATAATTTCAATGCGACCGGTACCGTGATGCTGAACGGACTGGAATGGAGCGCGCGGGCGGATGATGACCGAACGGTGATTGAACCGGGCAGCAGGGTGGTTGTGAAAGGTGTTTCAGGCGTGAAGTTAATTGTGGCAGAAGAAAGCGAGGTTGCGTAGTATGGAGAATTTGGGTGGGTTTATTTTAATTGCAGTGATTCTTATTATCTTGTTGATCCTGGCATCCTGTATCAAGGTTGTGCCGCAGGCGCAGGCCTTTGTCGTGGAGCGTGTGGGCGGATATCAGGGAACCTGGGGGGTCGGAATCCATTTCAAGGCGCCGCTGATTGACCGGATTGCCAAGAGGGTGCCCTTAAAGGAGCAGGTGGCGGATTTCGCGCCGCAGCCGGTGATTACGAAGGATAATGTTACCATGAGAATCGATACGGTCGTGTTCTTCCAGATTACGGATCCGAAGCTGTATACATACGGGGTGGAGAATCCGATTATGGCCATAGAGAATCTGACCGCGACGACACTCCGGAACATCATCGGTGATCTGGAGCTGGATCAGACGCTGACCTCCAGGGAGATTATCAACACCAAGATGAGGGTGTCGCTGGATACGGCAACGGATCCGTGGGGGATTAAGGTGACCAGAGTGGAGCTTAAGAACATCATTCCTCCGGCCGCGATTCAGGACGCGATGGAGAAGCAGATGAAGGCGGAGCGCGAGAGACGTGAGGCGATCCTTCGGGCAGAAGGAGAGAAGAAGTCCACGGTTCTTGTAGCGGAGGGCCGGAAGGAGTCCGCGATTCTTGAGGCGGAGGGTGAGAAGGAGGCCGCGATTCTGCGGGCCGAGGCGAAGAAGGAAGCGACAATCCGTGAAGCAGAGGGCCAGGCGCAGGCGATTCTTGCACTGCAGCAGGCACAGGCGGACGGAATCCGATACCTGAACGAAGCGAATCCGGGCAGCGCGGTCTTGCAGCTTAAGAGTCTGGAGGCCTTTACGAAGGCGGCGGACGGGAAGGCGACCAAGATTATCATTCCTTCCGAGATTCAGGGAATTGCCGGACTGGTCAAGTCTCTGACCGAGGTCGGGAAGGAGAATTAGAAAATCCGGATAAGCGATCCGCAGAATCATATTCTGTGGATATGAATGAATATCCATCCGGGAACGGAATCGGCAAAGAAGCCGAACGAGAAAGAGGGCTTGCGGACAAACACCCTCTTTCTTTCCGTTTTTAAAGGCAGAAGAGCTCTGCGGCGGATCGGATCTTGACATTTCCAGGGATTTGCGATAATGTATAAATAATCACTTTGTAGAATAAATATGCTTATAATACAGGAAGGAGAAGCGGAATGAATCTGAAGGGACGTTCATTTTTAACATTAAAGGATTTCACGCCGGAGGAGATTCTCGGTCTGATTGATCTGGCAGCCGATCTGAAGGCAAAGAAGAAGAAGGGCATTACGGGCAGCAGCCTGAAGGGGAAGAATATCGCTCTGATTTTCGAAAAGCCGTCCACAAGGACAAGGAGCGCATTCACGATCGCATGCGTGGATGAAGGGGGGCACCCGGAGTATCTGGGCAGGGATGATATTCAGCTTGGGCATAAGGAGAGCGTGGAGGATACGGCGCGTGTTCTCGGCAGGATGTTTGACGGAATTGAGTTCAGGGGCTTCAAGCAGGAGAATGTGGAGAAGCTTGCGAAGTACAGCGGGGTTCCGGTCTGGAACGGACTGACGGATACCTATCATCCGACGCAGATTCTGGCGGATTTCCTCACATTACAGGAGCAGTTCGGAACGCTGAAGGGCTTGAAGCTGGTCTTCGTCGGCGACGGGCGCAATAATATGGCGAACAGCCTGATGATTGGCTGCAGCAAGCTTGGGATTCATTTCACAATCCTTGCGCCGAAGGAGTTATGGCCTGATGAGACGCTGAAGCAGGAGTGCGAGGGATATGCCGCCGAGGCGGGCAGCACGATTGTCGTGACCGACGATACGGACGCGGTGTCGGGGGCGGATGCCATCTATACGGATGTATGGTGCTCGATGGGCGAGGAGGCGCTTGCCGCGGAGCGGATTGCGCTGCTTCGGCCGTATCAGGTGAACGACGAGCTGATGGCGAAGACGGGCAAGGATACCACCATCTTCCTGCATTGTCTGCCCGCGGTGAAGGGCAATGAGGTAACGGAAGAGGTGTTCGAACGGTACGCGGATGTTGTATTTGATGAAGCGGAGAACAGGATGCATACCATCAAGGCAGTTATGGTAGCCACCCTTGGAGACTGATTGACCGGGAACAGAATTGTGATGATAAGGAACAGCAGCTCTTTAATAGAATTATAATTTGATTTTCCTTCGGTTTCGGGTATGATAATAAGTGAGTATGAGGGCCAAAGAAGACACGTGTCAGAATTGGAGGTAGATATGAAGGGATCAAACAGAGGTTTTATCATAGGGCTGCTGTTTTTGTTTCTGGGAATCCTGATTGCCGCGAACGCATTCGGATTTACCGTCCGGATCTCCTGGCTGTTCTTTCGCGGGTGGTGGACTCTGTTCCTGATTATTCCGGGCATCATCGGTCTGTTTCGTGAGAACACGCGCAGGGGGAGCGCGAAGAAGCTGATTGTCGGAATCGTGCTGTTCCTGCTCTTTAACCGGCTTTTAAGCATCCGAATGACATTGCTGATCATCGGGGCGGCACTGCTGGCGTATTGGGGAGTGAGGCTGATTGCCGGCGCATCTTGGGGAAGACGGGAGGGGAGCGACCGGTATTACGGGAAAACCTACGGAAGACGGGACAGCACGCCGGGAGCCGGAGCGGGAGGCCGGAGGGATAAGATCGTGTATTCGGCCGTTTTCTCGGACAAGACCATCCGGGTGGAGAACGAGAGATTCGATGGAGCCGAGCTTTCGGCGACGTTCGGGGATATCAAGCTGGACTTAAGGAACAGCTTTGTGATTGATGATGTTGTCATTCGGGCGAAGGCGGTCTTCGGGGATATCCGGATCCGGGTTCCCCGGGATGTGAAGGTGATGATAGAAGGAACACCGGTCTTCGGGGAGATCAGCAGGAACCGGCAGAATCCGGAATGGGCGGATGAGAATACGCCTGTGATCCGGGTTGAGGCATCCTGCGTATTCGGCGATATTTCGGTAAAATGACGGCGTGAAGCCTTTTTGCGCTTAGGATGGAGGATGAGCATGGAGCGGGATGAGGTTGTGCTGTGCGCGGCCAGCGCTTATGACAGGAAGTATTACCTGAATGAGAAATTTGACGGACTTCCCTCGGGCATCAAGGATGAGCTTAAGATTATGTGTGTGCTGTATACGGAGGATGTCGGAGGAATTCTGACGCTGAAGTATGACGAAGAGGGGGAACTGCTGTTTGAGGTGTCGAGCGATGAAGGGGATCTGCTCTTCGATGAGATCGGCAGCGTACTGAAGATTAAGGATTTGCGGGAATCGAAGCGGGAGCTGCTGGAGGCGCTGGAGATGTATTATAAAGTCTTTTTTCTGAAGGAGGAATAGCAATGCTGCTGGTAATCGATGTAGGCAACACGAATATTACACTTGGGATCTTCCAGGGAGAGGAGCTGCAGGGGAGCTTCCGTATGACGACGAAGCTGAGCAGAACCTCGGACGAGTTCGGAATCTTTATCTGCAGCCTGTTTAAGACGCGGGGGATTGAGCCGTCGGATATCGATGATGTCATCATTGCAAGCGTCGTGCCGAAGATCATGTATTCGCTGACAAGCGGGATTATCAAGTACCTCGGGAAGAAGCCCATTATTGTGGGGGCAGGTACGAAGACAGGGATTAAGATTAATATCACGAATCCGAAGGAGGTCGGAGCGGATCGTGTCGTGGATGCGGCAGCGGCCTATGAACTCTACGGAGGGCCGGTGATTGTGATTGATTTCGGAACTGCGACGACTTATGATCTGATTACGGAGGACGGGACCTTTGCGGCAGGAATCACAAGTCCCGGGCTTCAGATCTGCGCCAACGCGCTCTGGAATGAGA
>CALWGS010000019.1 GCA_944380155.1 uncultured Lachnospiraceae bacterium | reverse complement strand
CCGCTGCTTCTCACCGGAGGAGCTTGCTCTGCTTGCCGATGAGATCCCCGCCGGACGCCTGGCCGCCCCGGAAGAGGTTGGACTGCTCGCCGCGGATCTCGCCCTGTCCCATCCCTATCTGACCGGGCAGATCATCCGGCTGGACGGGGGCTGGATCTGAGCGTCAAAGATATGTCATTCAAATAAGAGATGTCATTCAAAGGAGGAGCACTTCATGAATTATTTACAGGCAGTAACGGAGTTCATATTCGCCGAGGATGAGCCGGCAGCAAGCGATGTCATCCTGATCCCCGGCAACACAAGCCCCCTGCCGTCAGAACAGGCGGCAAGACTTTACCACGCGGGATTCGCCCCTTATCTTCTGCCCTCCGGACATTTCAGCAAAGTACGGGGATCCTTCCCAGGTCCTTCTGCCAGACAGGAGCAATATAGCGGAAGCTACCGGACCGAATGGGATTTTATGAGAGATGTCCTGCTTCAAAACGGCGTTCCGGACGCGGCGATCCTGAGGGAGGATCGGGCGGAATACACCTATCAGAACGCTCTGTTCTCCAAAGAAGTTCTGGACCGTATGGGCATTTCCCCGCGCCGCGCCATCCTCTGCTGCAATCCGTACCATGCCCGCCGCTGCCTGATGTATTATTCCATGGTATTCCCTGACACCGAATTCCTGTCCTGTCCCGCGAAGGACGCTCCCATCACCCGCGATAACTGGCAGGAGAGCGAAACCGGTCTCCGCGCAGTACTCGGCGAGGTGGAGCGGTGCGGAAAGCAGTTCGCGTATATGCTGTGCGGCGCGCAGGAGGAAAGCCAAAGGATTCTCTAAGCTGCCCGCCGCACGCCCGGCGCGTCCGGTCTGCGGCATGGACAGACCGGACTTTTGCTCCCATCGAACTTTCTTATACCCGGTTCATTTTCAGCTGCGCCTCGACCAGGCCGTAATAGATCCCCTTCTTCGCCATCAGCTCGTCATGCGTCCCCATCTCCGCAATCCGGTGTCCTTCTATTACAACTAACCGATCTGCCTTGCGCAGAGTAGAGAGACGGTGTGCGATCGCGAAGGTCGTCCTGCCCTCAGAGAGCCGCCCGAGCGCCTGCTGAATCAGATACTCGCTCTCCGTATCCAGATTCGAAGTCGCCTCATCGAGAATCAGAAGCTTCGGATGATTCAGAATAGCCCTGGCAATCGCAATCCTCTGGCGTTCGCCTCCCGAAAGGTTATAGCCGTGCTCGCCGACATAGGTATTATACCCGTCCGGCATCTTACAGATGAAATCGTGCGCATTTGCGGCCTTCGCCGCGCGGATCACCTCCTCATAGGTCGCGTCCGCTTTGGAGAAGCGGATGTTATTAAGAATCGTACCCGCGAACAGGAAGGTCTCCTGAAGCACCACGCCGATCTGGTCATGAAGGCACTCCTGACTGATCTGGCGGATATCCGTTCCGTCAATCAGCAGCTCCCCTCCCGTAACATCATACAGGCGCATCAGCAGATTAATCAGGGTGGACTTCCCTGCGCCTGAGGACCCGACCAGACCAATCATCTCCCCCTTCTTCACCCGGAAGGAAATGTCCTTCAGCACCGGCTCATAGGTCTTATAGCCGAATTCCACATTCTTAAATTCCACATCCCCCTGAATCTCAAAGCCCGCCGGGTGCTCCGCCTCCCGTACCTCCGGCTCCTCATCCAGCACATCATAGATCCGATCCAGCGAGGTCAGCATCTGCATGATTCCCCTCGGCAGATGAGTCAGGCGGTTTAACGGCCCGTAGAGCAATCCGGTGTAGGTGATGAACTGCATCAGCTCTCCGGATGTCATACGCCCGTTCAGCACCGAGAGACCTCCGAAATACGTCGCGAAGAACACTCCGATTCCGGTAATGAAGGTAAGAATCGGATAGAACACCGCCCAGAAGACCTCATTCTTTTTCTGGACCTTCGCATAATCCTGCGCGAGCTTCTGAAAACGGGCCGTCTCGGAATTCTCCCGTCCGAAAGATTTCACCACGCGCATCCCGGATATCACATCCGACAGCCCGCTCTTAATCTGATCCTCCCTGCGCCACTGCATCCGGAAGATCCGGTGGATTCTCCTGCGCCACATTCTGGTAAGCAGCACCGAGATCAGCACGAATCCGGCAGAGAGAAGCGTCAGCCACACATGGAGCGAGGCCATGCAGATCAGCGCTCCGATCATGGTGATCAACAGGGAAAGCATATTGCCGAAGACATCCTCCATAAAGCTCCGGATTCTTCTGGTATCCCCGACAACCCGGTTCATCAGATCCCCCGGCTTCCTGCTCTGCATGAAGGAGAGGGACAGGGATTGTATCTTATTATACAGCTTTGCCCGAAGTCCGACGCTGATCCTCGCACCAAGTGAAGCGCACCACAGATTCTTCGTGACATTCACCCCGATCGTCAGCGCAGTCAGAAGCGTCATCACCACGATGAACCGTCCGATATCCTCTACCGTCCCCTGCCGGTCTGTCAGCACCTCATCAATCAGCTGCTGCTGCACCTCAGGCGTCAGAAGGCTTAAGCCCGATCCCAGAATCATGAACACGGATACGGCCAGGAACCGTCCCCTGTAATCCCTGCACAGATTAAGGAACTTCCCGAACTTTACCATCCTGCCGCTGCAGCGGGGACACTCCCTTGTTCCCGGAAGGGCCCGCCCGCATCTCAGGCAGTACTTCTCCGGCTCCTTTGCGATGACCCGCTCCCGCTTTCCTTCCTTCAGCAGCTCCGCGCCCCTGGCGATATAAGCAAATTTGGCAAGATACCGCATGGAGAAGCGCGCGACCGCGATCTCCTCCCCTCCCCTGACAACAACCAGAAGCCCGCTGTCTACCTGATTCTCACAGCGGATTTCCTCCCACTCCTCATACGGCAGATCCCACGCCAGCCGCCCCTTCTCAAAGATCAGAAGCCTGCGGTCCGTCACCGCCGCATAATTCCCCCCGCCCTCTTTCTCATTCCACAGCTTCTCCCCGTCCGCAACCAGCAGATCGTAAGGAGAGCAATACCAGATTTCTTCCTCCCCGGCAATCCCCGCAAGAGCCAGAAGCTCTTCGGGCAGTCTGACATTCAGTTCCATGCCGTGCCATCCCTTCCGCTACAAATACATATCCAGCTTCTTCTGCTCACCGGATCCGAGCTTTGTCACATCCTCGATTTCATACCGGTTCCCGTCCAGATCCGTAATCATCAGCCGGACATCCGACAGCGCCACAATCGCGCCCCCGCTCATCGGAATCACAAAATGTGCCTCCCCCATATCGGTCAGTACATCAAAATACGCATATCCGTACTCATCCTTAATCTCGGTTATCTTCCGAATCTTCGGCATAAAATACCGGAGCGCAAGCTGCTCCCGGATCATCTGCGCCTGTTCCGGCTCAAGCTCCGCAAGCGCGCGGATTACGCCGATCTCCTTCGCCTTCTCGTCCGGCTCTCTGACCGAGATATACTCCTCCGGCGCGGTGAACGGGAACGCGCGGCAGACGCTTACCCTCTCATAGGTCCGATCCCGGTACACAAGCGAGACAAACCCACCCTTCGTCCTTGCGAAACGGCAGTTCTCCTTCGTAAGATACCTCAGCTCCAGAAGCTCGGCTGACTGTGCCTCATACGCCGCCTCATCAAATTCCGTAAACTCCTCCTGACCCCGTCTTCCGCGGCCCCTTCCCGGGCCCATTCCTCTCATCATGCAATCCTTCCCTTCCGTCGTTGGTACATCGTCCCATACAAACCGCCGCCCTACTCAATCCCTCTCATCGCCAGGGCCTTGGTCTGAAGCTCCATTAATTTGTAATAAGTTCCCCTCAACTCATACAGCTCCTGCTGCGTTCCCTCCTCGGTAATGCGTCCGTTATCGATCACGATGAGCTGATCCGCATTCCGGAGCGTGGACAGCCTGTGCGCGATGGACAGGGTTGTCCTTCCGATCACCAGCTTCTCAAGCGATTCCTGAATCGCCTCCTCCGTCTCGGTATCCACCGACGCGGTTGCCTCATCCAAAATCAGGATTCTCGGATTACAAAGGATCGCCCTGGCAATCGAAATTCTCTGGCGCTCCCCTCCCGACAGCTCCCTGCCGGAGGATCCAATCATGGTATCATAGCCGTCCGGCATCCGGCAGATGAAATCATGCGCGCTCGCCTGCATGGCCGCGCGGATAATCTCCTCCCTCGTTGCCTCCGGTCTCGCGTAAGCAATATTCTCCGCCACGGTTCCCATGAAAATATACGTCTCCTGTGACACCATGGCAATCTGGCGGTGCAGACTCTCAAACGACAGATCCCTCAGATCAATCCCGTCAATCCGGATGCTCCCCTCCTGCGGATCATAAAGCCTCGAAAGCAGATTCACAAGCGTAGACTTTCCCGCGCCGGAGCGCCCGACAATTCCAAGCACCTCGCCTGCCTTCACCCGGAAGGTAATATCCTTCAGCACCGGCTTATTCGCATCATAGCCGAATGTCACATGGGAGAACTCAATCTCACCCCTGACCTGCTCCGAAACCACCGGATTCTCCTTCTCGCGAACCTCCGGTACCGCATCCAGGATCTCAAAAATCCGCTCCGCGCTGTTCATGCTCTCCGTCCACATCCGGAAGAT
Organism: uncultured Lachnospiraceae bacterium; assembly: GCA_944380155.1. Taxonomy (GTDB): domain Bacteria; phylum Bacillota; class Clostridia; order Lachnospirales; family Lachnospiraceae; genus Caccomorpha. Next base: position 5,432 of record CALWGS010000019.1, on the reverse strand, counting down.
CTGGGAGAGAAATTCCAACGGGCCGTTCAACTGGGACGCATACCCGATAAAGGTAATCAGCACGCCGACTTCCATGCCCGAATCCCCCTGAAGCACCATCACGCCTCCCAGTCCGATAATCAGAAGCGAGATCAGATTCTGGACGACGGAATAGAGCGCATAGATCCGGTTATTATACCCCACGACCGCCATCTCCGCCGTCCTCACCCTGGCATTATAGCCGCCGAACCGCTTCTTCTCCGATTCCTCCTGACCGAACGCCCGGATCACGCGCGCCCCTCTGATATTATCGTTAATCTGCGCATTCATGCTCCGGTTCGCCCTGTGCCTTCTCCCATAGCAGGACCACAGCTTCGGAAGCATCCGGAAACTCAGCAGGAACAGAACCGGGAAGAACACAACCGTCACGGCAGCCAGTCTCCAGTTCATCCGGAACATGACTGCGCAGGTCATAAGAATCGTAAACACATGAATAAAAAAATACGGCAGCCCGTCAATGAAGAATCCCGTCACATCCGTCGCGTCATCCAGCACCCTGGTCATCAGACTCCCCGTCTGCCTGCTGTTGAAGAAGCTGATAGACAGCTTCCCCATCGCCTCGAAGACCTTGCTCTTCATCTCCTTCACCACCTCGGGGACAATCTTAGCCGTAAGCACCCCCTGAATCATGCCAAGCGCCTGATTCGTAAGCCGGGTCAGGAACATAACCACAATCAGCATTCCAAGAAGCAGCGCGTACTGTCCTGCCGGAACTCCCATCAGCTCCATGAACGCCTCATCCTTCGCAAGCACCCTGTCATACAGAACCGTTCCGTTCAGATACGGCCACACCATATTCAGCAGCGCCACTCCCAGGTAACACAGGAGCATCACAATAATCTGCCCAAAATAGGGCCTGAAATACGCCAGAATCCGCAGGAACACCGAGCGCCTGTCCATACACTTCGGACAGACCTTCCGCTCCTGATCCGGATAGATCGTGCCGCACTTCGGACAGCGCTCCTTCTTCTTCTCCATCCGGAACGCATCCTCCGTAACCTCCTCGCCCCGCGCGCGCATGGAACAAAGCCTCTCAAGCATCAGCATCTCGGACATACAGGCATTCGAGAACAGAACCAGCCTCTCCTCTGCCCCGTCCTTCCCCGCCGTAAGCATCCCCCCTCCGATATCCCGAAGCACCGCAATCCGTCCTGCCTCACCAAGCGCAAGGGCCTTCTTCTTTCTGACGCTCCCGCGGCTCCTGTTCCTCCCTCTGCCCGAATCCTCCCGTTCCAGAATCAGAAGCGACTCTGACAGCAGCAGCGCGAAACCTTCCTGATACTCTCCCCCTTCTCCCCTGTCATACCTCGCGGCATAACAGACCTTAGAAACGGGAATCCCCTCCGCCTCCAGAACCCCGCAATACTCCTCCGGCAACTCAATCTGTCTCATCTCCCGCGCTCCTCCCGCATACAAAACGTATGTTTATTATATTTCATCCGCAAACCGATGTAAAGGAAAAAATAAAAGCCCGGCATCCGGGCGGATGCCTCAAGAATGAATCAGACGGCAATTTGCTATTGTATCCTTCCCGCTATCTGCTATACTGAAGATAACCAATCATCTGATTTCCCGAAAGGAGGCAACGCCATGCTATCATCCGTATTCACCGCCCTCACGCTCCGGCCCGTCAGCTCGCTGGAGAAGATATTCCCGGACAGCGATGTCTTCCCGCTCCCTGCCTGTACCTCCTGCAGCGCATTAAGGGGAGAGACCCTTTCCTTCCAGATTGCGTACCGCATGGATCCGTGCCGGCACGGAAATGTGCCGTTCGAGGACGGGAGGTATCGTATCACCGTGCGCGGATCGTTAGGCGCAGTGACAATCCGTAAGGTCTGCCTGGTTCCTTCCATGCTGCCTGCCTACCCGGATCACGATTCGAATTATCTGCGCACAGCGCCCGGTCTCTTCCCCGATCTCCTCTCGGAGGACGGCTGCACGCAATGCGCCCCCGAGGCCGGTTCCCAGACGGCCGATCCCTCCCCCATATGTGCCTCCGCTACGATCCATGCCCTGCCCTCCTGCTGGCAGAGTCTGTGGATTGATGTGGAAATTCCGGCGATTGATTCAAGAATCCCCGGAACTGCCTCCGAAATCCCGGAAATTGGCGCAGCAATCCCCGGTGACACTCCCGCGGGTCTCCATATCCTGACAATCTGTGCCGACGATTTATCAGGCAGCCGCAAAAAGGAGCTCTCCATCACCATCGAAGTCATTGACGCCGCCCTTCCGAAGCTCCCCGTCATCCATACGGAATGGTTCAGCTATGACTGCATCGCGGATTATTACGGCACACCGCCCTTCTCGGAACGCTTCTGGTCCATTACGGAAGCATTCATCCGAACTGCGGTCCGGCGCAATATCAATACGATTCTGACCCCCATCTTCACACCGCCCCTGGATACGGCAGTCGGCGGAGAGCGGACGCCGGTTCAGCTTGTCGGCATCAGCCGCACGGACGGCGTGTGGAAGTTTGACTTCTCAAAGCTTAAGCGTTTTGTGAGCCTTTGCCTGCGGCTTGGGATCGAGTATTTCGAGATGGCTCACCTGTTTACACAATGGGGCGCGAAATGTGCTCCGAATATTTACGCAGAAGAAAACGGGCGTATGATCCATGTGTTTGGATGGCATACGCCCGCCTGTGGGGAAGATTACCGCCGCTTCCTTGACGCCTTCCTGCCCGCGCTTACGTCAGAGCTTCGGGCGCTTGGCATCGCGGATCGGACCTGGTTTCATATCTCGGATGAACCGTCGGCTGATACGCTTGAAGATTACAAAGCAGCGAAGGCAATGGTTGCCGGGCATCTGGACGGCTTCCCGGTGATTGACGCCTTAAGTCATGTGGAATATTACCGTCAGGGAATCTGCAGCCGCCCGGTTCCCGGGACGGACCACGTCCATGAATTCATCAGGGAGCAGGTTCCGGGACTGTGGACCTATTACTGCTGTGCGCAGGGCATTGACGTCAGCAATGTATTCTTCGCCATGCCCTCCGCCAGGAACCGGATCCTGGGGGTGCAGCTCTATCTGTACCGGATCGCAGGATTCCTCCACTGGGGATATAACTTCTATCATTCCGCCCTCTCCCTGCACCCGGTGAATCCGTTCGTAACAACGGACGCCGACGGCGCATTTCCGTCGGGGGATGCCTTCCTGGTCTATCCGGGAAAGGACGGGCGTCCGCTGGAATCCATCCGTCTCATGGTACAGAGCGAGGCATTCCAGGATCTGCGCGCTCTCACTCTCCTGGAGAGCCGCATCGGATTCGAGGCGGTCAGGCAGTTAATCGAAGAAGACTTCGGGCCGATTACCTTCTATTCCTATCCCAAATCCCCCGAATACCTTCTTGCCCTTCGCAGGAAGGTGAATCAGAGGCTGAAGGAGACAAATCCTTCGGACTGAGCCTTTCGGGCTAAATCTTTCGGGCTGAATCCCGCAGACTGGATTCCACGAATCGGAGCCTGCGGGCTGACGCCCCGGAACGGATCCCTAACCGGCGCGAAACGGCAGGGATGCCGTGATGCCGGTTCTGTCTAACCAGCTGTGGATTAGAGCCGTCAGCTCCTCCCCGCCGTCATTAACGACGCTTAAGACCTCGCGCACATCCGATTTCGGACACAGCCTGGCGATATCCCCGCGAAAATCCCCGGCATCCCCTCCGCAATGGGAGCAGAACGGAAGGAGAATCTTGCCGGATAAGTCATTCTTGTAGAGCCAGGAGGCAAGGGGCGGGGCAATCGTCTGACACCAGTTGGGCGAGCCGACCATAATCACGGGATACGAACGCGGCGAACGGGAGATCGCAAGAAGCCTTGGCCGGTACTGAGAGCTGACCTCCTGCTTCACCTGCCGAAGCAGCTCCTTTTTACTGTCTAATGCTTATCTTTTATTATGAATCATGCAAGATTGGAATGGAAACAACTTAGCCATCAAGGCACTTGACTTTATTTCGGTTAACCGATATACTGAAAGCAAAGAACGAAAAACCCAAAGAGCAGCACGATCAGCCAAGTATCAGGAAGGAGACAGGGAATGAATCTCAACGAACTTCTAAAAGAAAAAGGAATGACAAAATATCGTCTTGCCAGATTAAGCGGCGTACCACACAGTACATTGAATAATATTTGCAGCGGTCAGGCCCATATTGAGAAATGTTCGGCAGAGACACTGTATAAGCTGGCGCGGGTTCTTCATGTAACAATAGAAGATCTGATTGCGGACGCAATGAAAGAAGCTCCAGCACAGAATATGATTCCATTTGAACTATTTAAAAGCAATGTCTGCCACAGAGTAAAGGATATCGGAGACATCCCGTTCATTATTGAAACTCTGGAATCAGATGAAATCCGAAATTATTACCAGCAAAAACAATATCCACAAGCATTCTATCTTCTGGCTATGGTTGACTATCTGAGCCGGGAAAATGATCTGCCGCTGTGTTCAGCGTACAACGATATGAGAAAACAAAAACTGGCTGTCCCTGTCTATCCGGACAGCGTACTGGTCGTGGCCAAAGTGATGGGGAACGACTCCGTCAAAGAAGACAGCCTGAAGCATTCTATTCCTGAATTTCGAAATTTTAATATCGCGGAAAGCGAGGTACGGCGTGTCATTTAACGAAACTGTGTTTAATAAAAATAATCTTGAATTCAACCGCACCGGCGACAAGTTCGGGCTTCCGAATGGCTGGCTGAATACAGACTTCATGCGAACGAAAACCTTTTCACCAAAGCTGATTGAGCACTCTGTCTATTACAAGACCTTTTCCAATGTTCTAACCATCCGGACAATCACTGCAGAATATATGATTGCCATGAAACTGATGGCCGGAAGAAAGTACAAGAATGACCTCTCAGATGTAATCGGAATTCTAAAATGGCACAAAGATCACGGCACACCTTTGAGCATAGAACAGATCAAAGCTGCAGTGGAAATCCTATATGGTTCATGGTCAGCACTCCCTCCATTTTCGATTGACTTTATTGAGCAGGCTATGGCCAAAGAAAACTTTTCAGAAGCGTTCCAGAAAATCCGAAACAGTGAAACAGAGAACAAAGCGGTCTTACAAAACTTTGAGAGCAATTATCCCGGCGTATTGTCAGAAAACAACCTGGATGAGATCCTTCGCCGTGCCCGCCAAAAAATACAGGATCAGAAAAATTCCCAATAATAGATTGACACCGTGTCAGAATCATGCTATCGTTTATCCATACTGACACCATGTCAGAATTACGCATTGTCAATCATCAAGGAGGTATTTCATATGTTAGGTAATTTTTCGTACTGTAATCCTACAAAGCTGTATTTTGGCGAGGATGCTCTGAACTACCTGAACACAGAGCTGCCGAAGTATGGCAAGAATGTCGTGCTGATCTACGGCGGCGGTTCCATTA
>CALWGS010000018.1 GCA_944380155.1 uncultured Lachnospiraceae bacterium | reverse complement strand
TCCAGTCCGGCTGCGCGATGATCCCGACCCGATAGCCTCTGCTCTCAAGCACCCGGCTGATGATGGCCGGTCCGAAGGAAGGGTGATCCACATCGGCATCCCCTATTACATAGACGAAATCACACTGATCCCATCCCCTCCGTTCCATATCCTCTCTGCATATCGGTAAATAATCATTCATGAATTGAATCCCTCCTCCGTTCCTTCTTTTCTATTTGATTCTGTTCTCCCCCTGATTTGAACCATTGTACCGCAAAACACCTCCTGAGACAACCCTTCATTTGATCCGGATCAAAAAAGGCTGCCCCGGCTCCTTCTGGAAATCCTCTGACAGCCATTTCACAGCACAAAAGCGTGCCCTGGTTTGACACGCTTTTGTATTGATGCAATCTGCATCAATTGATGCAGTCTGCATCAGCTGTTGATTCTATTTACCTGAATGATTCACCTGAATTATTCGCCCGACTTTGCGGCTTCCTCAATCACCTTCGCCTGGACATCGGACGGAGCCTGCTCATAACGGTTGAATTCATATGCGAAGTCACCGATTCCGCCCGTCATGGAGCGAAGATCCGTAGAATATCCGGTCAGTTCGGACAGCGGGATGTCCGCGATGATCTCCTGCCTGCCGTTGTGCAGAGGATTCATTCCCAGAACCCTGCCGCGGCGCCTGTTCAAATCGCCCATAATATCGCCCGTATATCGATCCGGCACCACAACCTTAAGAGAGGCAATCGGTTCTAACAGAACGGGTCCCGCTTCCATGAAGCCCTGCTTGAACGCCTGAATCGTAGCCATCTTGAACGCCATCTCGGAGGAATCGACCGGATGATACGATCCGTCCACCAGCGTAGCCTTCAGTCCGACAACCGGATATCCGGCCAGCGGCCCTTTCTGAACGCTTTCCGCGATTCCCTTCTCAACGGCCGGGAAATAATTCTTCGGAACCGCCCCGCCGAAGATCTCCTCTGCGAACTCATACGGCTTCTCCAAATCGCCCGACGGCTCAAATACGATATGAACGTCACCATACTGGCCGTGTCCGCCGGACTGCTTCTTGTACTTACCCTGCACACGGACCTTCTTGCGAATCGTCTCGCGGTACGGAACCTTCGGCTTCATCAGCTCAATCTCAACCCTGTAGCGGTTGAGAAGCTTGCTGACAACCACCTCAAGCTGCTGGCTGCCGATTCCGTACAGGAGTGTCTGTCGGTTCTCCTTATCATTCACGACCTTAACGGTCAGATCCTCATCCATAATCTTCGCAAGGGCCTGGGATACCTTATCATCGTCTCCCTTATTCTTGGTCTTATAACGCATATAAGTATACGGAGTTGACACAATAATGGGCTCATACTCAACCGGACAGGACTTCACCGCCAGAGTATCCCCCGTCGTGGTGTTGCTTAACTTACCAATCGCTCCAATATCGCCCGCATGCAGCTCAGGTACTTCAATCTGCTCCTTCCCGCGAAGCACATAGAGCTTCGAAAGCTTCTCCTCCGTGTCCTTGTTCACATTATAAATCGCCGCATCTGACTTAAGAACTCCGGAGCATACCTTAATCAGCGAAAACTTGCCGATGAACGGATCCGCGATCGTCTTAAATACCCTCGCGGTCATCGGAAGATTCTCATCATAATTCGCCTCAAAGGGTTCTCCGGTCCTGATATTCGTACCGGTAATACTCAGCATACTCGGCGGGCAGAAATACTTGCAGATACAGTCAAGAAGCATCTTGGTTCCCTGTCCTAACAGACCGGAGCCCATCAGGACCGGAGCGATGCTGCATTCCTTCACATTATTGCGCAGGGCCAGCGAGATCTCTTCCTGCGTGAACTCTTCCCCGGCAAAATACTTCTCCATCAGCTCCTCGCTCGTCTCGGCAACCGCTTCCATCAGCGCTTCGCGGCACTCATTCAGATTCGGCATGGAATAATCCGGAATCTCGCACTCGACATATTCACTGTTATCATTTATAAAACGCCTGCCTCCCATCTTAACTACGTTGACGAAGCCGACGAACTTTTCATTCTCACGGATTGGGATATGGAACGGAGCAATCTTCTTGCCGTACAGCTCTCTTAAACCCTCGACCGCCCTGCGGAAGCTGGCGCGGTCATCATCCATATCGCCTACAAAAAACATTCTCGGAAGATGATACTTCTCGCACAACTCCCACGCCTTCATGGTTCCGACCTCAATGCCGGACTTGGCCGCTATCATAATAATCGCCGCATCTGCCGCAGCTGCCGCTTCTTCCGTCTCTCCGACGAAATCAAAATATCCGGGAGCATCCAGAATATTAATCTTGCAGTCCTCCCACTCAATCGGGACCACAGACGTACTGATGGAGAAAAGCCTCTTTGCCTCTTCCTTGTCGTAATCACTGATTGTATTCCCCTCTTCCACTCTTCCCAGACGCTTCGTTACCCCCGCCGTATGCGCGAGAGCTTCAACCAGCGTAGTCTTACCGCAGCCGCCGTGGCCTAAAATAACAACATTGCGAATCTTTTCCGAACTGTAAACATTCATAAACCTTGTCCTCCAACATATGATTAGTCAATCAAGAAAAGCAGGCGGATCCACCGGACGGTGTCCCGCCGTCTGCTCATAACCGGCGTTCTTCGTCGCAAATACCGGTTAAACTCCCAACTGCCGCGGCTTTTTCGGCAATTCGTCGACCCAGGTGATCGCATCCGCCGAAAACCCATGTGTATATTGTACTAAATTATTTTTTATTTTACAATAGTCTGAGGCCATTTTAACAATTTTTTATTTTTCTTTCCGGGCAGACCCACCGATCCGCTCCATTCCGCCTTATCCTGAAATAGCGGCAGGGCTCCGCGCTTTTCTGCTGTAAAGCGTTGCGGTTCAACGTAACAATGCATTGACAGAATTCTTCTTTTGCGCTACAATAACGGAATAAAATTGATAGAAAGGACGTCCGTCATGATTATTGTAATGAAGCCTCATGCCAGACAGGAGGCAATCGATCAGATTGTTGAACTCATCCGCTCCAACGGTCTGGAGGTCCACCTCTCGACCGGTAAGGAGGTCACGATTATCGGCGTCATCGGAGACAAGACCAGGCTTGCCGACAAGAACCTTGAGATCGCCCAGGACGTGGAACGAATCGTTCCCGTAACGGAGAGCTATAAGCTCGCCAACCGTAAGTTCCATCCGGAGTCCAGCGTGATAACGGCTGGGAACGTTACAATCGGAGGTAAGGAG
>CALWGS010000017.1 GCA_944380155.1 uncultured Lachnospiraceae bacterium | reverse complement strand
TTCATAGCCCGTATTCCGACCCCGCTGACGCTCAACCGGCCCGCAGTGGCATCATAGAACCTCATCGGAAGATTGATCCGCGTTGTGTTCCCGCAGCCCGGAGGCCCCACAATCGCGATCTTCTGCCCCGGCCTGACAGAGAGATTAAAGTCCTCAATTAAAGGCTTCTCCGGCACATAGGAGAAATCCACATGCTCTGCCGTTACGGTACCGTCACACTCTACCGATTCTAACAGTTCTGAATCATCCGGCTCAGCCTCCTCATCAATGACCGCGAAAATCCGCTTCGCCGAAGCAATCGCCGCCTGGAGCTCTGTTACAACTCCAGAGATCTCATTGAACGGCTTGGTATACTGATTCGCATAACTTAAGAAGCTCGAGAGCTGTCCGACCGTAAGCCTTCCGGAGATCGCGCTGAGCGCCCCGAAGATTCCGACCGCGGCATACACCACGCCGTTGACGAATCTCGTACAGGGGTTAGTCAGCGAAGAATAGAACTGAGCCAGGACGCCGCACTCATGCAGCCGTCCGTTGATCTCCTCGAACTGAACCTGCGCCCTGTCCTCATAGTGGAAGGTCTTAACAATTTTCTGATTGCCAAGCATCTCATTAATATATCCGGTCAGCTCCCCGCGGATCATGGACTGCTCCTTGAACTTCCTTGAGACCCTCCTGGATATGAATCCGGCCACAAAGAAGGACAGGGGCGTCAGTACAACCACCAGAAGGGCAATCGGAACATTAATGCTTAACATAAACCCCAGCGTCCCCACAATCGTCACAACTCCGGTGAAGAGCTGCGCAAATCCCTGCAGCAGTCCGTCCGATACCTGGTCAATATCATTCACCACGGTATTAATAATATTCCCGTGCGTCTTCGTATCGATATATTTCAGCGGAACCACATTCAGCCTTCCAAAGGTCAGATCCCTCAGATCCCTGACCGTATAGAAGGTCAGCTTATTAGTGCAGAAGGTCAGAACCCACTGGAACACCGCGCTGATACCGATTGTAACCGCCAGCCCAATCAATACGCCCGCCATTTCGTCGAAATACACCTCACCCGGTCCGATCACATAATCGATCGCCCTTCCGATCAGAACCGGCGCGAGCAGCTGGAGCGTCACGCTGATTAACGCGCTAAACAGTGCCACGATCAGATATGCCCGGTACGGTCCCGTCAGATAGAGCAGACGCTGCAGAACGGGCTGCCCCTTTGTCTTTCTGATATCCTCTTCGTTAAATGCCTTTCCCGCCATTACGCCATCGCCTCCTCCTTAGACAGCTGGGACAGACAGATCTCCCTGTAGATCCCGCAGGTTTCAAACAGATCCCGGTGGGTTCCGATTCCCGCAACCCTTCCGTCATCCAGCACAATAATCTTATCCGCATGCCGGATCGAATTCGCCCTCTGTGATACGATGAACACCGTCATATCCCGGCTGAACTCCCGGATCGCCTTTCTTAACTTCGCATCCGTCGCATAATCCAGCGCGCTGGAGCTGTCATCCAGAATCAGAATCTTCGGCTTTCCGACCAGAGCCCTTGCAATCGTCAGACGCTGCTTCTGCCCGCCGGAGAGGTTCTTGCCGCCCTCCATAATCATGGACTGGTATCCTTCTTCCTTCCCGGCCACCACATCCGCGGCCTGCGCCGCCTCTACGGCCTCCCGGATCTCCTCCTCGCCTGCGTCCGCCTTGGCCCAGCGCATATTCTCAAGGATCGTTCCCCGGAACAGCTCCGCCCTCTGGGGAACGACTCCGAACTGTCCGCGCAGCGCGGCGAAGGTATAATCCTTCACAGGGATCCCGTCAATCAGAAGCTCTCCCTCGGATATATCATAGAATCTCGGCATCAGGTTGATCAGGGTCGATTTGCCGGATCCGGTACCTCCGATGATGCCGACTGTCTCTCCCTCCATAATATCTACCGTCACATGCTCCAGCGAATGCTTGGACGCTCCCGGATACGCGAACGAGACATCCCGGAACGAAATCTTGGGAATCCCGCTGTCTGTCTTCGGGCTTTCGGTCACGCTGCCCTCCACAACCGACGCCTGCGTATCCAGCACCTCATTGACACGAACCGCCGACGCCCCGGCCTTCGTGAAGGTAACAACCAGATTCGCCACAACCACCAGAGCCAGTGAAATCTGCGTCATATAATTGACGAACGCAATAATCTCTCCCTGCGTCATCGCCCCGGACTCCACCCGGTACCCTCCAAACCAGACAATTGCGACAATCGCGATATTCAGAATAGCGAACGTTGCGGGATTCAGGAAGGCGGAAATCTTACCGACCCTCATCGCGATCTCCGTCACATCCTCGCTCGCCTCCATAAAGCGCGCCTTCTCCTTCTCCTGCCTTGAGAACGCCCGGATCACCCTTGCGCCCTCAAGGGTTTCCTTGGTAATCAGGGACACCTTATCGAGCTTCGCCTGACGTACCTTGTAATATGGAACGGAACGGCTCATAATCACATACAGCACCAGCGCCACCAGCGGCGCGACAATCAGGAAAATCACGGACAATCTCAGATCCAGCCTCATTGCCATTACCGCCGCGCCGATGACCAGGAACGGCGCCCGGATGACCAGACGGATCAGCATGGCCACAGCCACCTGAAGCTGATTGACGTCATTGACAATTCTGGTAATCAAAGAACTGCTTCCCAGCTTATCAATCTCCGCATGGGAAAATGTGTTAATATGCGCGAACATCTCATTGCGCAGAACGGTTCCGAAGCCCTGAGAGGCTCTTGCCGCACTGTACTGGCAGATCAGGGCGAATAATAGCCCCAATACTCCCAGCAGAACCATCACGCCGCCCATCCGCAGGACATACTCCCGGTCCTGGTTCTTAATGCCGACATCAATAATCGATGCCATGACCAGAGGCACAATCAGCTCAAAGATCGCCTCTGTCAGCTTGAATATCGGCCCGATGATCACATACTTTCTGAATGGTTTCAGATATCTTGCCAATCGGAACATAGCTTTCCTCCCTTATTGACGGGTTCTTTCTTGACACGCTGACCCGGATTATGTATTATCATATCATACTTTGAAATATATGAAAAATATTTATTCAATATGGCATCAATACGATTTGAATATAGCTTAGATAAGATTCCACGCGGACAGACGCCGCAGGAAGGAGACTTAATATGAATCTGAAGCAGCTCGAATACTTTACCGCCGTCGTTCAGACCGGCAGCATCAGCGCAGCCGCAAGAACCTTACATATTTCCCAGCCGCCGCTCAGCACGCAGCTTCATCTGCTCGAAGAGGAGCTCGGCACCTCTCTCTTTGAACGGGGAGCCAAGAGCATCCGGCTGACCGACGCGGGACGAACCTTCTATAACCGAGCCGTCAGCATTCTGGATCTGGCGGATACCGCCGTAAGAGAGGTACAGCATATCGGAAGCGGCCTGTCGGGGACGCTTCCCATGGGAACCATCTCCTCGTGCGCCGCTGCCCTGCTTCAGACCAGGCTTCCGGCCTTCTGCAGGCTCTACCCGGACGTCCGGTTCGAGATCCACGAGGGGAATACCTTTGAACTGATTGAGAAGCTCTCCCGCGGCATCATTGAGCTTGGCATTGTCCGCACGCCGTTCCAGGCCAGGGGCCTTGACTGCCTCTATCTGGAGGAAGAGCCCATGGCAGCCGCGGGCCACGCCTCCTATTTCGAGGCGGTGGGGAACGGCCCCCTTGTGCTCTCGAAGCTGGCGCGCACTCCTCTGATTTATTACCGGCGCTTCGACCCGCTGTTCGGCGCCGCATTCGACAGAGAAGGTATCTCCCCTCTGATTCTGTGCAAGAATGACGACGCCAGAACCTCCCTTCTGTGGGCCAGGGCGGGACTGGGCGTTGCCCTCGTCCCGCTCTCCATTGCTTCCGTCATCCCTCCGGATGACGGCACGGCCATCCGCGTGATTGCGGATCCATCCCTTGCGACACGCATTGCCCTCATCCGAAGAAGGGATCGATACCAGTCCGCGGCAGCCGGCCGTTTCTTTGACTTCTGGAAAGAATCCGGAACCTGGATTGACGCCCCGGAAAGAGGGCGCGGTGATTAGCGGGAGAACTTCTCTAACCTCTCCTTCATCGTCTTGTTAAAGTTCTCCACCTTACGCTGGTACTCGTCATTCATATAGACGGAATTCAGGAGGAAATCAGCCGTCGCCAGATTATTGGCAATCGGAATATCATAGACCACTGCAATCCTCAGAAGAGCCTTCACATCCGGATCGTGAGGCTGTGACTCCAGCGGATCCCATAAGAATACCACAAAGTCGATATTCCCTTCCACGATTCTGGAACCGATCTGCTGATCGCCGCCGAGCGGGCCGCTCGAATACCCCTTCACCGGAAGCCCGGTCTGCTCCGCAATCAGCCTGGCCGTCGTTCCGGTTCCGCACAGAAAGTGATTCTTCAGAATATCCGCATTCCTCTCCACCCACGCAACCAGCTCCTGTTTCTTTCCGTCATGCGCAATCAGGGCAATGTGCTTCTGCTTGCCGATGGTAAAATAGATATAGTTATCTTCAACCATATGCTGCTCTCCTTTTTTTTCTTTCATTATAGCATTTCCTCCCTCATCGTGGAAGTAGGACAAGAAAAAAATCCTTTTCTTCTGAAGGAAAAAATGATAGAATAAAGCATAGTTTGCAGACCCGGATCGAAAGGAACCGGCGTCTGCGCTGCAGCGACAAACGGACAATGCGCGCAATCCGGCGCAGAAATGAGGGAAATTATGGCAAAGAAACGAATTGTAGTGGCTCTTGGACGGTGTGCCTTCGGCGAGACCTTCCCGGAGCAAAGAAGAGCGGTCCAGGGCGCCGCAAAGGCGATTGCCGATCTTGCGGAGCAGAAATATGAAATTGTAGTCACACACTCCAACGGGCCTCAGATCGGCATGGTCCACACGGCCATGACCGAGTTTGCAAGGCTCGATCCGAAATACACGGTAGCCCCGATGTCTCTGTGCGGCGCAATGAGCCAGGGATATATCGGCTATGATCTGCAGAATGTGATCCGGACCGAGCTTCTCAACCGCGGCATCTATAAGCCCGTGGCAACCGTAATCACACAGGTGAAGGTCGATCCATTCGACAAGGCCTTCCGTCACCCGAGTAAGGTCATCGGCCGTTATATGACGGAGGAAGAGGCTTTGGCGGAGGAGAAGAAGGGCAATTATGTCGTGAAGGAAGAGAAAGGGTACCGCAGAATTATCGCCTCGCCGAAGCCGATTGATGTCTACGAGATCGACACCATTAAGGCGCTTCTGAACGCGGGCCAGATCGTAATCGCGGGCGGAGGCGGCGGAATCCCGGTGCTTGAGCAGGGAACCGTCCTCAAGGGCGCAAGCGCGGTCATTGAGAAGGATCTGACCGCCGCCAAGATTGCAGAGATGGCAGAAGCCGATACCCTGCTGCTTCTGACCGGCGTCGAGAAAGTCTGCCTCCACTACGCGACCCCCGAGGAAGAGGCCATTGACTCCCTTGATCCGGACACCGCTCTCTCCTACATGGAGCAGGGCTTCTTCGGAGAGGGCTCCATGAAGCCGAAGGTAGAGGCCGCAATCAATTTCGCCTCCACCTCGCCGGAGCACGTTTCCATCATCACCCATCTCGAACGCGCGCTCGACGGACTGGCAGGCAGAACCGGAACCCGGATCAGCCTCTAGGCCGGTCAGGCGCCCGGCATCCCAGGGTTCGAAGCCGGAAGGTTTTGAACCCTTCTTTCATGCGGCCTCAGCGAAGCCTCCGATCTTCAAATCGGATCTGCGTCTTAAGATAATTTCGAATCACCAGATACTTCTCTTCCGCAGGCTTATCATCCACCGTAAGATCCAACGACATTCCAATATCATCCAGAACCCGGTCGCTGAGCTTATCCCTCATTCCCTGCAGGATCTCAAGCTTTTGCTGATAGGTTCTCGCGTCCAAAAATTCCAGAAGCCCCGCATGTATCCCGGTTGTCTGAGCGGGTGCACCGTCTTTCTTTGACACATTCCGCATCCCGACGGCATCCTCACGCTCCTTCTCTGGGAACTTCCCGGCCTCAGGAACAGTGATTCGTTCTTCCTTCGCCCTCTCGAACCCGGCAAGGAACAGCTCCGCAGGCAGTACATAGACCAGGAAGCTTCCAAAGAGCTCCTGATACACGATCATCCTTCCTTTATCAATCGCGTTGACGGCAACCGCCGTAATCTGATACAGGCCTCCTGCTTTATCACGATAGAATTCACCGATTCCGGGCATTTGACTCTCAGACATCTTACTCTCCTTTTCTGCGCCGTCCTGTATTTGGAACAGGAACCGCGGTTACGGCGCCTCCCCGGTTCCTTATCTTTCCTGAACGGCAAAGCGTCCGACTGAATACATTGACACTATAACAACTTATAGAAAGGCATCCTCAACATGGAACGAACCCGTCAGATTGTCGGCGTGAAATGGGCGCACGACCGACATCTCTTCGGAAACGGCGTCGGTGTCGCAATCCTGGACACCGGGATCAGCGCCCATCCGGATTTTATGGAAGGAGGCAGCCGCATTGCCGCCTTTTACGATACACTTCACGCGCAGAAGAAGCCGTATGACGACGGCGGCCACGGAACCCACGTCGCAGGGATTATCGGAGGAAGCGGATACACAAGCGCGGGCCGTTTTATGGGAATCGCTCCGATGTGCCGGCTGATTAGCGTTAAGGTTCTCAACTACAAGGGCGAGGGCAGCATTCCCGATGTGCTGTGCGGGATTGACTGGGTCATCCGGCACAGGGAATCCCTGGACATCCGAATTCTGAACATCTCGGTGGGCACCCGGAAGGACTCCCATTCCAGGGAGGAGAAAAACCTCTTAAACGCGGTGGACGCGGCCTGGGACGCCGGGCTCATCGTTGTGGCCGCGGCGGGCAATAACGGCCCGGGAAGCGGCAGCATCTCAATCCCCGGCTCAAGCCGCAAGATTATCACCGTCGGTGCTTCCGACGATCAGGCCGCCGTAAGAATTCCGGGCGGCAGGTCCTCCTGCTACTCCGGGCGCGGCCCCACAAAAGCCTGCATTCTGAAGCCCGACGTCGTTGCCCCCGGCAGCAACATCATCAGCTGCCGGAGCACCAACCTCCCCATTCGAAAAGGGATCCGGCCGTCCGGCTCCTACTCCTCTTTCTACACGGTCAAAAGCGGCACCTCCATGGCAACCCCCGTAGTATCCGGCGCCCTTGCCCTCCTGCTTGGCGCGAATCCGTCCCTTACGAACAAAGAGGTCAAGATGCGCCTCCACGAACGCGCGGTAGACCTTGGTCTGCCAAGGAACCATCAGGGCTGGGGCCTGCTGAATATCGAACGCCTGCTCAGCTGACATCCTCCTGAAAATTCCTTCCAAAATGTAGGAAATAAGCCAAGCCAAGGATCATACTATACACTGTAAACAAAATTTGGAGGTATCAATATGAGTGATTTAGCGGCAACAAATTGCGGCAGCGGATGCGGTTGTGAAGGAGGAGTCAGCAACAACAACAGCTGCTTATGGATTATCATCCTTCTGTTCTTCTGCGGCGGACTTGGCGGCAACGGATGCGGATGCGGCAACAACAACTGCGGATGCGGCAATAACGGACTTGGCAGCGGCAGTGACTGCAGCTGCATTATCCTCATTCTTCTCCTTCTGTGCTGCAGCGGCAACTGCTTCTGCTAATCAGCAGGTCCTTTACAAATCGCTCGTTTAACGGGAGGCGCGCATCGGAGGTTCTCCGATACGCGCCTCCTTATTCTATCTTATAAATGCTTTTCTTTCATACGACTGCACGAATCCGTATCCGTTCTGTTCCGGAACCGGGTCTTTGCACAGCGTCTGTCAATTTCATATATCGTATTCTCTTCTATAACAAGACAATAATCCTCCTCTTTCTGACTGACTGTCTCCGGATTCTTCGAAACTTCCTCCATCACGCCCTCCTTTTCCCTCTGCGTAAGAGGGTCTTTTCTTCTATCATATGAGGGATATCCTGGAACGGGGAAAAAACCCATTGAATATTTTTCACTAATTCGATATACTTAGGTAAAATTCTATTTTCCAGCGAGGTGATTACATATGTCAGGTTCTGTATACGGAACACTATTTCAAATATCTACCTGGGGTGAATCACACGGGGAAGGCATCGGAGTCGTTGTAGACGGATGTCCTTCCGGCCTTCCTCTCACTCCTGAAGTCGTTCAGCAATATCTTAACAGAAGGAGACCCGGACAGAACCGGTATTCGACTCCGCGCAGAGAAGAAGACCATGTATCGATTCTCTCCGGAGTGTTCGAGGGCAGAACAACCGGAACTCCAATCTCCATGCTTGTCAGGAACGAAACGCAGCGTTCGGCAGATTATTCTCAGATAGCGGACACCTACCGCCCCGGTCACGCAGACTATACCATGGATCAGAAGTACGGCTTCCGGGACTACCGCGGAGGCGGCAGAACCTCCGGAAGGGAAACCATCGGACGCGTGGCCGGCGGCGCCGTAGCCTCCCTGCTGCTTGCCGAGCTTGGAATCTCTGTCTGCGCCTACACCCGTTCCATCGGCTCCGTAACGATTGATTACAAGAACTGCTCCCGTAAAAATATTGAAGCAAATCCTCTCCGCATGCCGGATCTGCATGCCTCTGAACAGGCGGAAGCGCTCCTTGAAAATGCCATGCGGGAACAGGATTCCCTTGGAGGCGTTATTGAGTGCATCATCAGCGGCGTTCCCGCAGGCATCGGAGAGCCCGTATTCGATAAGCTCGATGCCTGCCTTGCCAAAGCAGTCATGTCAATCGGCGCGGTCAAGGGAATTGAATTCGGAGCGGGATTCGAAGCAGCCGCGCTGAAGGGATCCGAGAACAACGATGCGTTCACCGTTTCCGAATCCGGCCGGGTTCACAAGCTTCATAACCGGGCAGGCGGCATTCTCGGAGGTATCAGCGACGGTTCGGAGATCATATTCCGGGCGGCCGTCAAGCCCACTCCTTCTATCTCCAGGCCTCAGCAGACCATCAACCGGAATCATCAGCCCGTCACCGTCAGCGTACGCGGCCGTCACGATCCCGTTATTGTTCCGCGCGCAGTTGTCGTTGTCGAGTCCATGGCAGCCATTACTCTTGCGGATCTTATGCTGATCAGCATGACCTCTCGCCTGGACCGGATCAAGGGCTATTTTAACGCGGTCAGAAAGGAAGGAGGGCATTTGGTATGACGAACCGGCAGGGTTCAGACCCGCGTAAGGAGGGTATGCCGCGCGGCATCACCACCAGAAGCATGATTCTGACGGCAATGTTCTCGGCCGTACTCGCCGTACTCTCTCAGATATCCGTTCCGCTGCCCGGCGGCGTTCCGATTACGCTGCAGACCTTTGCCGTCGCGTTCCTGGCCGTCAATCTCGGACCGAAACTCGGAACCTTATCCGTATTCATCTACCTCCTGCTGGGTGCCGCCGGCATACCGGTATTCTCCGGACTCCGGGGCGGACTTGATGTTCTCATCGGCCCGACGGGCGGATATCTCATCGGCTTCCTGCCTCTGGCCGCGCTGTGCGGCGCGGGCGCGCGGCGCAGAATCGTATCATGTATTGCTCTGTGCATGGCAGGACTGCTGATATGCCATCTCATCGGACTGCTGTTCTACTATCACCGCATGGGAACCTGGATTCTTCCGACGGTTCCGTTCATGCTCGCCAAGGACATTCCGACTCTGCTGGCGGCCATATTCCTCGGACGAAGTACGGCAAAACGGCTCGTCCTGTTCACCCGGCCGGAGGAGAGGATATAAAATTCCGCAGGCATCTGCCTGCGGAATTCCTGTTACTGCGCCTGTCTGCACAAATCCTTGAACTTCCCGTAGAACCCGATGCAGCTCTCCCCTTCTGTTCCGGTATTCAGAAATTTAATAATACAGTTCATGACAAATACCGGCCGGCCGGCGGCCTCTATAGCCGGCCCTACGCTGGACTGGACCCACGCGCCCCCGATATTGCGCAGAATCAACATTCCGTAAAAGCCGGTGAACATCTTCAAGAAGCTGTCCAGCCTCTCCTTGGGCAGCGCACCTTTCTTAATGGCCTGTGCCGTATTCTCAAGTATGGTCTGGAACTGCAGCAGGCTCCCCTCTCCCAGATCCAGATCGAGCTGAAAGCTCTTCTTCGCCCATTCCACACAGTCCAATCCATAAGCCAGCATGGCAAAATCCAGCGTCGCAAGCTGCTTCTCCCCGTTCTTGATCCGCTCCGCCCTCTCCTTACAGTAAACCTTCAGTTCCTCGATCGTCTTGGAATAGTCAATCTCGCTCGCGGGAAGACGCTGAATCGTGATCTTAATCGGTTCTTTTTTTATCTCCCTGTTCTCTTCCCTCTTCTCTTCCATTTTATCTCAATTCCTTTCTGAATCTTTTCTCAATCGTCCGGTGTATCAAGAATCCCGGTCCGGTATACGGGACAATCCAGCCTGAATTCATCGGACAATTCCTTTGTTATTGTACCTCATTTTTATCCCGGACTCAACTGTTAAATGTAAAATATCTGTATCATCCTTCCCCGTCTGTCTGCTTTTGTTATGCCGGAGCAGGCAGACGGACGCAATAAATTATTTCTGTATTTCAAACATAATATATCACTTTTTCCGTTTCTTATTACGAATGCCTGTATAATGAATGTCTACATCGGAATCCGCGCTGTATTCGCCGACCGGTACGCAATGCCAGCGCAGAAATGAGGAAATCTATGATAGAAAAAGCAAATGGCGGCCTGCTCCCGGACAAAATCAGAAAGCTTCGCCGGGACAACGGCTACACCCAGCGTTTCGTAGCACAAAAGCTCAATATTTCTCCCCAGGCTTACGGCTATTATGAACGCGGCAAACGAAAAATCTCATCACCCATGATGGCAATTCTTGCCAATCTGTATCATCTTAACGTTCTGGATCTGATCGAGCTGGATCTGACGGATGTCCGCCCCGATCTGGTGAACTCTCTCCGGCGCGGTATGTATCAGCACAAGAAATCTCCGATGCGTTTTCAGACCGAACCCGGACATGTATGGGAACAGCTCTCACTTCTGGAGTATCAGGTGCTGAATTACTACCGTTCTCTTCCGTCAAACATCAGAAACGACATCGAAGCAATGGTAACGCAGAAGGACAGGCGCCGCAGGCAGACCATCCGAAACCGGAAATGACCCCTTTTGAAAACTCTATAATCGAACGTGTTATAGGGTTTTCCGCTCCGGCGTCAAAGGCCCTCTGATCCTTTCCCCGCCGGAAGATTCAGATTCCCTCTTTGCTCCCCGCCTTCTTCTCCAGCTGCTCCAATCTTGTTCCAAGCTGCAAAACCTGCTGCTTCAACGCCTCGTTCTCGCGCCGCAGCTGATTCAGATCATTCAGGACCGGATCCGGAAGGTGCACCTGATCCAAATCCATTCTCGGAATCCGCACATTGTCCCGCTTCACCACACGCCCCGGAACGCCGACCACAGTAGAATTCGGAGGAACCTCCGAAAGAACGACGGAGCCCGCTCCTATCTTGGAATTCTCGCCCACCGTAAAGGAGCCCAGTACCTTGGCTCCCGCACTGATCATAACATTATCCTGAATTGTCGGGTGGCGCTTCCCCTTCTCCTTGCCCGTACCGCCCAGCGTAACCCCCTGATACAGCGTCACATTATCTCCGATCTCTGCCGTCTCCCCGATAATCACTCCATGCCCGTGATCAATAAAAAGTCCCTTCCCAATCCTGGCTCCGGGATGAATCTCAATCCCCGTCTTCCTGACCGTCCTCTGGGAATACCAGCGGGCAAGGAAATAATGATGGTGCAGATACAGCCAGTGCGCGACGCGGTGTCGCAGAACGGCACGGAAGCTCGGATATAAAAGGACCTCCCACGATGTCTTAATTGCCGCGTCCCGTTCCCTGATGATCTGTATCTCTTCTTTGATATAACGAATGAATCCCATGACAGCCTCCATTCCAAGCATTACAACATATACTATTCGATTCTGAAGAAAACGTCACAAAAAAGCTCCCCGAAACCGGAGAGCCGATAAAGCACGAGACGGGATTCGAACCCGCGACCCTCGCCTTGGCAAGGCGATACTCCACCACTGAGCCACTCGTGCATACTTCTCCTTCGTTGAACACCCTCCGTCTGAGGACAGTACCTATCATAAACCATAAAACCGTATTTGTCAACACATAAAATAAAATTTTTTCAGATACCGGGACTGCGTTTTAGTATCCAAACTGACAGGGTTCCCGGTGATCGAGCGTATCGAACGTATATCCGGATTCCCGAATCATCCGAATCACCTCCGGCAGGATCTGTGCGGTCAGCGCATTACTGCCCGAATCATGCATCAGAATCACCGGCTGAGTGTATTTGGTATAATCCTTCCGGATGTTTTCATAAATGGACTCTGCCGTCGGCGTCCCTACGGAATCCTCCGCGCTGACATTCCAGTCATAATAGGTAAACCCGCGCCGCCCGAGCTCTTCTACAATCTCATCCTTAATTTCCCTGCAATATTCATTATAGCTTCCCCACGGGAATCGGAAGATCGCCGGCTTCACGCCGGTCAGTTCTGTGATCTGCTCATAAACCCTGTTGAAATCCTTCAGAAAGCTCTCTACAGAAGCGTAGATATCCTGATATTCATGGGAATACGTGTGAATCCCGATGGTATGTCCTTCCCTTGCCATCCGCTTCAGATTCTCCTCCCCCTGCTCCGTCATCGTGCTTCCAAGCACGAAGAACGTTGCCCGAATTCCCTCCTCCTTCAGCGTATCCAGAATATCTCCCGTGACGCTGCTCGGCCCGTCGTCAAAAGTCAGGTAGGCAATCCTTTCTTCCTCCTGCCTGCTCTCCGGCATTACCGCCGTTACATACATATCCGGGTACAGATCCGCATACTCGGAGTCCGCCTCCATACTCCCGTCACTGACCGTATAGACAGGCGCCGCTTCCCGGTTCTCAAGCTCAGCCATAACCGCAAGCTCCTGTTCATTATGCCAGATCACACTCCCCTCCCCTTGCGCTTCGTCTGCCGAATCAAGCAGCAACAGCCTGAGCACCAGGAGCGCCAGTACCAGGGCCATCAGCGCGATTCTAACCTTATGTTCCATATAAGAAAAGCTCCGCACAGGTTCTTTATAACATATGCGAAGCTTTCCCTCTTATGCCGGATTATTTCACCTCTACGGTCCAACCGTGCGGATCCGCAATTCTGCCAAGCTGAATTCCGGTGATGGTATCATAGAACTTCTGGCTGTAAGGCCCGATTCCGCCGTCCTGAACCTTCATGATATGATCCTCCCAGCGGAGCTGTCCCACCGGAGAGATCACCGCGGCCGTTCCGGTTCCGAAGACCTCCTCGAGTGTTCCATTCTTGTGTGCCTCGAAGATCTCATCAATCGAGATTCTTCTTTCCTCCACCGGAACACCCCAGTCCTTACACAGCTGGATCACGGAATCCCTTGTGACTCCGGGCAGGATGCTGCCGTTGAGCATGGGCGTGATCACGGTTCCGTTAATCTTAAAGAAGATATTCATCGCACCCACTTCCTCAATGTACTTTCTCTCCACGCCGTCCAGCCAGAGCACCTGAGAATACCCCTCCTCATGCGCCTTGACCTGCGAACGAAGCGATGCGACATAATTACCTCCTGTCTTGGCCTCCCCGATACCGCCCCTGACTGCCCTGACATACTCATCCTCGATCCAGATCTTCACCGGATTCAGCCCCTCCGGATAATAAGCTCCCACCGGTGAAAGAATAATACAGAAGATATAAGTATCAGAAGGACGAACGCCAAGGAACGGATCCGTAGCAATAATAAACGGACGGATATACAGGGATGTTCCCGGCTTGTGCGGAATCCATGCCTCATCCATCTTAACAATCGCCTGAATTGCCTGGAGAAAATCCTCGTCCGGAATCTCCGGAATGCAGATTCTCCGGTTCGTCTTGTTCGCTCTCCAGATATTCTTGTCGGGACGGAACAACAAGGTTCTGCCGTCATCCGACTTATATGCCTTTAAGCCCTCGAACATCTCCTGGCCGTAATGAAATACCATAGCAGACGGCTCGAGCGAGAACGGACCATACGGCACAATCCTGGGATCATACCAGCCCTTTCCCTCTTCGTAATTCATAACAAACATGTGATCCGTAAATATGGTACCGAACGTCAGCGGATCATCCGGACCCGGTATCTGCTTTGGTGAATCTGTTTTGACTACGCTGATATCTAACATATCTCTCATCCTTCCTTTGCATTCAATAACTGCACCGCATCACCGTACAGCATTCATTTTTGTTAGTATTATATTAGTCCGCCGTTTCTGATTTTTCAAGTA
>CALWGS010000016.1 GCA_944380155.1 uncultured Lachnospiraceae bacterium | reverse complement strand
GGTTTTGGATTTTGAACATGGAGAAAGGGTTCTGGAAAAATTGATCAAAAACGATTGACCGGATTGCCTTTTTATAGTATACTAAAAATAGTAATGAAAGGAACGGAATTATATTTAGGGCTTTCACAGAAAGGAGGCAGGCCGGTAAGATACAAAAGGAATGAAATGGGAAGGCAGAGGGAAGCGAAAGGTTCGGGCATAGCAGCTGTATGTCCTGTTGTATGACCCAAAAGGGGTCAGAAAGAAGGGAAGTATGAAGAACATGAAAAATGAGAACCGATCCTGCAGTTGTATCGCGAAGAAGCTTGCGGCTCTGTTCCTGATGATCGCAGTCGTATTCCCGATATTGGGGAGTGTCTCGATGACAGACGCTGCGGAAGGCTCCGGCGATTCCATAATTCAGGAGAACGCATCCGATCAGGAAGCTCCTGCTGCGGCTACAGAGGAGCCGTCCGGCCTGGAAAGCAGTCATTTTATTCTGGAGGAGTCGCCGAAAGTGACAGAGGATTATATTATCATGTATGACCACGCGGCATTTCCGGATGAGGTGAAAGAAGAGCTTAACACGCGCCAGGTGAAGCGTAATAAGAAGGTAAGCAGCCATTACGCGGAGTTCCTTGGAATGCTTCTGGTGAAATTATCCGAGACGGAGGCGGCAGCGCTTGAGCATGTCGAGGGTGTCCGAAGCATTGAGAAGGACATGCCTATGTATGGCTCTCAAGAAACTTCGCCGGACAGTCCGGATTGGGACCAGGAACTTTATCCTATTTTGGAACCGAGCTATACGGCGTTTAATATAGCCGAGATCATGAACACTCCTGCGGAGGAATTCAGTTCGAATCCGTATGAATACCACATTCCTCCTGCGATTACAGATGGAAGCGGTACAGAAGTTCTTCCATGGAACGTTGAGATGGTTGCAGGCGATCCGAGAACACGTACTTACCGTGGAGCTGGGGTCAAGGTAGCTGTGATTGATTCCGGAATTGATAACCATGACGACTTGGATACGGCAGGCTGGGTGGATTTTTCGGATACAGTTTACGGGTTTAAGCCGACAGATAACTGCGGGCACGGGTCAGCTGTAGCCGGAGTTATTTATGCACGAGTCAGTGGATTTGGAATAGTTGGGATCGCAAGTGACGCCGATGTTTATTCCGTCAAAGTTTTGGATGAGGATAATAGGGCGATGGTAAGCAGTGTCATACAGGCAATTGAATGGTGCATCCAGAATAACATGGATATCATTAATATGAGCTTCGGAATGAATGAAAGTTCGGCAGCGCTGAAGTATGCAATTGATCGCGCAGAGGAGACCGGGATTTTGATGATAGCAGCAGCCGGGAACAGTGGTGGCGCATTGCAGTATCCGGCGGCCTATGAAAATGTAATCGGGGTCGGCGCGGTGGATGAATCGGCGCAGCCCGCGCAGTTTACCTGCGCCGGAGACGGGCTCGACTTCACGGCTCCCGGAGTGAATGTACACACCACCACATTTCTTGGAGCTTATTATGTATCGTCAGGAACGAGCTACTCCGCCGCGCATGTAACGGGAGTCGCGGCGGTGTTAAAGGGGATCGACACTTCAAGATCGAACGAATTCATTATCGAGCTGATGCGGGATTCCGCCTATAAGCCGGGATTTGAAGAATGGGACGAACAGTACGGATACGGAATCGTCAGCCTGGAGAGGGCGCTGGCGCTGTATGCGGAGCGAGTTCCGCAGCTCGGCCTGCCGTATACCTCGGACGATGCTCCGGATACCGTACCGGTCTATGAAATCAACGGGGAATTCACGGAAGAGAACGGCTTCTTTCGTCCGTGGCTGGGCTGGGTCTTTGATTATGAGGATGAGGGAAGCTGGGACTAGAGAGGATCAGGGCAGAATCTACACCTGCTTGAAATCGGCGCGGATGAGATGCGCATGGCATCCAGAAGAGATGCCAGCTGTAGAAATGGGAACGCCGCGACATCACGAAACCGGATGCCGCGGCGTTTTTTGCGATCATCTTTTGGGACGGCCGCGAAATTTATGCTTTTCTTAGGAATAGGGATGTGATATGATATGCTATATATTTTTTCAAACAGTGTGAGGAGGACCTTATATGGACAAAGAGACCATGACGGCTGCGAATCCGGAAGAAAAGGAGACCGTCTCAAAGAATTTTATAGAGCTGATCATTGATAAGGATTTGGAAGAGGGACATTGCAAGACCGTGAGGACACGCTTCCCTCCGGAGCCGAACGGCTATCTGCATGTCGGACACGCGAAGTCCATTCTGCTGAATTACGGACTTGCGGTGAAGTACGGCGGCAAGTTCAATCTGCGGTTCGATGATACGAATCCGACGAAGGAGAAGACGGAATTCGTAGATTCTATTATTGCCGATGTGAAGTGGCTGGGAGCCGATTTCGAGGATCGTCTGTTTTTTGCCTCGAATTATTTCAACGAGATGTATGAAGCTGCGGTGAAGCTGATTAAGAAGGGAAAGGCCTATGTCTGTGATCTGTCCGCAGATGAGATCAGGGAGTACCGCGGTACTCTGACGGAACCCGGGAGGAACAGCCCGTACCGTGACAGGAGCATTGAGGAGAATCTGGCTTTGTTCACCGGGATGAAGAACGGAGAATATGAGGACGGCTCGAAGGTGCTGCGGGCGAAGATTGATATGGCATCCCCTAATATCAATATGAGGGATCCGGTCATTTACCGGGTTGCGCGGATTTCTCATCATAATACGGGGGATCAGTGGTGCATCTACCCGATGTATGACTTTGCCCATCCGATTGAGGATGCGATTGAGGGAATTACCCATTCTATCTGTACGCTGGAGTTCGAGGATCACAGGCCCTTGTATGACTGGGTTGTCAGGGAGCTTGAGTATGAGAATCCTCCGAAGCAGATTGAATTTGCCAAGATGTATCTGACGAACGTGATTACCGGGAAGAGATATATTAAGAGGCTGGTGGAAGAGGGAATCGTAGACGGCTGGGATGACCCGAGGCTGGTGACGATCAGCGCGTTGCGCAGAAGAGGATTTACGCCGGAATCCCTGCGGATGTTCATGGATCTGTGCGGGGTGTCCAAGAGCCAGAGCTCGGTTGATTACGCGATGTTAGAATACTGTATCAGAGAGGATCTGAAGTTAAAGAGGCCGCGTGTGATGGCAGTGTTAGATCCGGTGAAGCTGATTATTACGAATTATCCGGAAGGACAGACAGAGTATGTGGAGGTTCCGAATAATCAGGAGAACGAGGAAATGGGCACCAGAATGGTTCCGTTCTCAAGAGAACTGTATATCGAACGGGAGGATTTTAAGATTGACCCGCCGAAGAAGTATTTCCGGCTGTATCCGGGCAACGAAGTCAGGCTGATGAATGCGTATTTTGTGACCTGTATCGGTTATGAGACGGATGAGAACGGCAGGGTGACGCAGATTTATGCAACCTATGATCCGCAGACCAGGAGCGGATCCGGATTCACGGGCCGCAAGGTGAAGGGGACGATTCACTGGGTGAGCGCCGCTCAGGCCGTGAAGGCCCAGGTGCGCCTGTATGAGAATCTGGTGGATGAGTCCGCGGGCAGCGTCTATAACGAGGACGGCAGTGTGAATCTGAATCCCAATTCCAGAACCGTTCTGTCCGAGTGCTATATTGAGCCTGTGATTGAGGGCGCGAAGGCTTATGACAGCTTCCAGTTCCTGCGCAGCGGCTTCTTCTGCGTGGACTGCAAGGATTCAAGGCCTGAGGCACTGGTATTCAACCGTATCTGTCCGCTGAAAAGCTCCTACAAGCCGGAGAATAAGTAGGAATCAGCGGGAACAGGGAAGAGAAAGGGGATTGCTTATGGAGGAACTGTATACCATACCGGTGAATGACGCGTTTGATCTGGATACGGAATGTCCGGTCTGCGCCATGAGGAAGGCGCTTGAGACGGATGCGGTTGAATTCACGATGGGGCCGAGCTATATGGAAGATGATGTCCGCATGGAAACGGATCGGATTGGGTTCTGCAGCAATCATGTGAAGCTGTTGTATCAGAACCAGAACCGTCTGGGACTTGCCCTGATGCTGCTCACTCATATGGATCGTACCAGGAAGGATCTGACGAAGCTCTCCGCCGCAGGCGCCAAGCCTGCGGGAGGGCTGTTTAAGAAGAAGGAAGTAAGCGCCGTTAAGGCATATACCGATAAGCTGGAGTCTTCCTGTTTTGTCTGTGATCGGATTAACCGGATCTTTGGCCGGTACATCGCTACGATTTTTCACCTGTATCAGAAGGATAAGGATTTCGTTCAGAAGTTCCGGAATTCAAAGGGCTTCTGCCTGTCCCACTACGGATTGCTGTATGAGGAAGCAGGAGTGTACCTTGGCGGCAGAGCCGATGATTTCAGAACGGAGCTGAACCGGATCTATCTGGAGAACCTGAAGCGGGTGAGGGATGATCTGGAATGGTTCACGGACAAGTTCGATTACCGTTATGTGAATGAGCCGTGGAAGAACTCGAAGGATGCTCTGATTCGGAGTATTCTTAAGATGAATTCCGTTGAGGTGGAGGAGAAGAAAGCGGAATAAGCAGGGATAATCTTCCGGATATGGGATATAATAGGAGTAAGCGGCGGAAGGAAATTAAAAAAGTGAGGATAAGTGAGCATAGAAGAGAATTCGAGAGTATATATCAGCAGACAATAAGTTTCAGGCAAACTGGGAAGTTGCATAAAACAGGTAAATTGACTAATATATGCTTATCGGTTAGCACTCGAGTTAAGTGAGTGCTAATAACCTGAACAGGCATATACCGGCTGCGGGCGGAGGAATCCGTCTGTCAGCGAATCAGAATAGGATCAAGGAGGAAGTTCACATGAAGTTAGTACCGTTAGGCGACAGAGTCGTGTTGAAGCAGGCAGCAGCAGAGGAGACCACCAAGTCCGGCATTGTATTGCCCGGCCAGGCAAAGGAGAAGCCGCAGCAGGCGGAAGTAATTGCCGTAGGTCCCGGCGGAGTCATTGACGGTAAGGAAATCAAGATGGAGGTCAAGGTTGGAGATAAGGTTATCTACTCCAAGTACGCAGGAACCGAAGTGAAGCTTGAGGATGAGGAGTACATCATCGTAAAGCAGAGCGACATCGTAGCGGTTGTCGAGGACTGAGACGGAATCATTATTAATATCAGGAGGATGAATTCAAATGGCTAAGGAAATTAAGGCGGGAGCGGAGGCAAGAACCGCTCTCTATGATGGTATGAATAAACTGGCGGACACTGTTAAGGTAACGCTTGGACCGAAGGGAAGGAATGTTGTGCTGGATAAGTCCTACGGTTCTCCGCTGATTACCAATGATGGTGTTACGATTGCCAAGGAGATTGAGCTTGCGGACGCATTCGAGAATATGGGTGCTCAGCTTGTGAAGGAGGTTGCGACCAAGACGAATGATGTGGCCGGTGACGGTACCACGACCGCAACGGTTCTGGCGCAGGCTATGATTACCGAGGGTATGAAGAACCTGGCTGCCGGCGCGAACCCGATCATCTTGAGAAAGGGTATGAAGAAGGCAACGGACTGCGCAGTGGATGCAATTCTGAAGATGAGCTCCAAGGTTACGGGAAAGGATCAGATGGCGAGGGTAGCCGCAATCTCCGCAGGCGATGACGCGGTAGGCGAGATGGTTGCCGATGCAATGGAGAAGGTATCCAAGGACGGTGTTATCACCATTGAGGAGTCCAAGACCATGAAGACCGAGCTGGATCTGGTAGAAGGTATGCAGTTTGACAGAGGATATGTATCCGCTTATATGTGCACCGACATGGATAAGATGGAGGCAAACCTCGAGAATCCTTATATCTTAATCACGGACAAGAAGATTTCCAACATTCAGGAGATCCTGCCTCTGTTAGAGCAGGTTGTA
>CALWGS010000015.1 GCA_944380155.1 uncultured Lachnospiraceae bacterium | reverse complement strand
AACTCTGGCGATCTTTCTTAACGCGGAATTCGGCTTCTTGGGAGTCGATGTTCTTACTGCGGTGCATACGCCTCTCTTCTGAGGAGAAGAGCAGTCTGTCGCTTTCTTATTCAATGAATTAAAGCCTCTCTGTAACGCCGGGGAATTGGACTTCTTCGCAATGGTCTGCCTTCCCTTGTTTACTAACTGATTAAATGTAGGCATTAATGATTCACCTCCTGATAATATTCGCTCTTGTGGTTGCAGATGCAGCATTTACGCGCACTGCCTTGATTATAGCGGTTGAGCAATACCTTGTCAAGAAAAATTTTTCATGAAAATTTTTTACAGAAACCTCCCAGCCTTCCCAAAAAAGCACAAAAAAAGAGAAAAGCCTCTTTGCTTTCCTCTGTCTTATCTACTATTCAGTTGTTGGTAAGATTCTTCGGAGGATTTCTCTTCCGGCTCTCCACACGATTGCTATATGTGATTCTGATAATTTATCAACGAAATGTTCCAACTCTTTTTTCTGAACATCCTTTCTGGATTATTCTAAATCGATCCTTCTTCCGTCTCTTCCCCGGTTCTCCTAACAGTTCCGAATAGATTCCACCTGTGATCCTGCCTTCGCTCTCTGTCTGCTGATGCTCTGTTTCCGACTGAATAATCTCTCTTGCAATAGCTGTTATGCTACCCAGCATTCCTACCTGTCTGTCCATCGTTCTTCTTATCTGTCCGTCCCGGCATTCTGCTGTTTTTGTTATCTTATTCCGTCTGTGTGGATTATGAATTCACCTTCTGTCAATTCAATCCTGTTCGACTCCTCGACCTGTTGTCAAGTAATCCGGATATCCTGCTGATATCCCGTTCTCTATCCATCAGCTGCTGTTCTGCTGTCGGCTTCTGTCCTGGCTCTCTCTCTTCTTCCCTGCCACACCCTGGGAACTTCGATTCCTCAAATCGACCTTCTATTTAAGAAAAGTTCCGGCCTCTGCCCGCTTCCTCTTCCTGTTCTTCTGACTTAGTACTTCGACTGCCCTTGGCTGCCACCGACTGTCATTCCAAGAATTCTTTGATGAAGCTTCCTTTTCTTGAGAAACATTTGTCTTGTGCTTTTATTATCTATAATAGAATACTCTTTCTGTTAATCTGTCTGCTTTCTCAGATGAACCTTGACATCCGGTCACTCACTCCTTCAGTCCTTCTCAGCTTCTTCTCTTGAGTTCTGGCTGCCTTCCCTGTCCGGTCTGTTCAACTGCTTATCACTGACATCTCTTATAAAGAAAACATCCGATTCAACATATGCCAGCCGCCTGTTCTGTTATCTGTCTTTGAATCTTCTCCCTACAAAACCTCTGTCTGAAATAAGTAATCTTCCAAATCCGTTCTGCTTTGGCCAGCTTCAAAAGTCTTTTTTCTGTAAGATTCTGCCTTGTCCGCGAGACCCTATCTTCCTGTCTGTGAGATTTCATCTTCCTGTAAGACTTCACCTCTCTATAAGATTCTGTCTTACTGGTGGATTCTATCTCGCTGTGAGATTTCATCCCGCTTCAGCCTCTTACGTCCTGCTGTTAGAAAGCCTGGCTTCTTGAAAAGCCTGTACAGTGTACAGAAGAGAGATATTCTTGCTTAATCACTCTGATAATGGTTGTAATATCTGTCCTGTCGCTCCGAGATATGCATATCCGGTATGCTGGACTTATCATTTTTATCGGCCTCTTGTATCTGGTCCCGCTAACTTCGCTCTGAACTCTCGACTTCGGCCTTATCTTTGTCTGGCATCTTCTGTGCCTTTTCTTATCGAATCAAGGCAATTCGTGTGGAGTCTGCCGGTCCATTATCATGTGATATTGCCTGAACTATCGATTCTGTTATATCCAATGGAATCACCTTTCCTTTCTTTTTATTCTGTGCTGTTGTTCTGTTTGTTGAGTTTATTATAGCGTACTCTCTTTATTTTGTCAACACATTTTTTAAAAAATTTTTTATATTTCTGCGATTTATTTTTAATCATTTAAATTGTCTGTATTGTTAATAACATTTTGCTTATTTAATGAAATATTTATTGTTTAAACAACCTTTATTTTTATATTTAATGAAATAGAATATATAACACAGACTTCTCCCCTGCTGTTTCTCCGGAAATGTCTCTACAAAGTAAAATTTCTGTTTGCGAATAACCAAATCTATGCTATAATGGTATTCGGTGAGTTTTCTGCCTGTGGTACTGTGATATCAGACGGCAGAAGATGATTCTTTTCATATGATAATGGAGGTTTCTATAGAATGAATGAACATCAGTCAGCTATGGCTTCATTTGAAGCGCGGTTAAAAGAACTCGTTTCCTTTGCCAACCGGAACAAGGGTGTAATCGAGGTCGATAAGGTGAACGATTTCTTTAAAGAGATGAATCTCAATGTCCGTCAGATTGATAAGATATATGAATATCTGGAGAGTCATAATATCGTTGTTCTGAATCCCGCCGAGGATGAGGAACCGGATGATGATCTGCTGATGGAGATGGATGAAGATGCAGAACTGCTGACAGAGGTGGATGATTTATCCCTGATTGCGAATACAATGTCTGATGATCCCGTAAAGCAGTATCTCAAGGAGATCGGCAGCTATCCTCTCCTCTCGATTAACCAGGAGATCGAGCTGGCCAAGAAGATTGAAGAAGGCGATGCGCAGGCCAAGCAGCTGCTGGCCGAGTCCAATCTCCGCCTTGTTGTAAGCATAGCCAAGCGCTACGTGGGGCGCGGCCTCTCCTTCCTTGATTTGATTCAGGAGGGAAATCTTGGCCTGATTAAGGCGGTTGATAAGTTCGATTATAATAAAGGCTACAAGTTCAGTACATATGCGACCTGGTGGATCAGACAGGCCATCACGCGCTCGATTGCGGATCAGTCCCGTACGATCCGGATTCCGGTGCATATGTCCGAGGTCATCAACAAGACCTACCGCATATCCAGAAATCTGCTTCAGGAACTCGGAAGAGAGCCTACCGAACAGGAACTCTCGGAGGCGATGAATCTGCCGATTGAAAAGGTCCGCGAGATCCTCAAGGTATCGGCGGATCCGATCTCGCTGGATACGCCGATCGGTGAAGAGGACGACAGCCATCTGGGAGATTTCATCCGGGACGATACCATTATGGGGCCTGAGGACGCCGCCTCCTACGCGGTGCTTCAGGATCAGATATCCAGGCTTCTCGATACGCTGACCGCCAGGGAACAGCGTGTGCTCATTCTTCGCTTCGGCCTGAAGGACGGCCGCAGCCGTACCCTCGAGGAGGTCGGCCGGGAGTTCAATGTGACCCGTGAACGGATCCGCCAGATTGAGGCCAAGGCGCTCAGAAAGCTGCGCCACCCCAGCCGGGCCCGTATGCTCAAGGGGTATGAGATGACCTGACAGGGAAGCTCCCTGGTTGAAAAGCAATAGGAGGTGTACTGTATGAAGCGCATTATTCTCATGTTTCTGCGCAGCCTGTTCGGGCTTCCTTATTATCTTTATAAGGTCTTCCAGCTGAGCAACACAGAAAAATACGATACCGAAACCCGGTACGCGTTTCTCCACTATCTGGCCCCCATCGCGAACCGCAGGGGACGGGTCACGATCGAATGCCACGGCCTTGAGAACCTGCCCGACAAGACGGGCTATATCATGTTTCCCAATCACCAGGGGCTCTTTGATGCCCTGGCCTTCCTGGAAACACATGAACGTCCGTTCGTGACGGTAATGAAGAAGGAGGTATCCAACATCTTCCTGCTTCGCAATATCATTCAGATGCTTCAGGCCGAGATCATTGACCGGGAGGACATCCGCCAGTCCATGCAGGTTATCATGAATATGACCCGGCGAGTGAAGAACGGCGAGAATTTTATCATATTTGCGGAAGGCACAAGGAGCCGCAAGGGCAACGAGATTCAGGAGTTCAAGGGGGGCAGCTTTAAGAGTGCGATGAATGCCCGCTGCCCGATTGTACCGGTTGCCCTGATTGATTCCTTCAAAGCCTTCGACACGCATTCCATCCGGAAGGTAACCGTTCAGATTCACTATCTCAAGCCTCTGTATTACGAAGATTACAAAGGGATGAAGTCCGTTGAGATTGCAAGCCTGGTTCATGACAGAATCCAGGATACCATCCACCAGTTCGCTCCCGAATACAAAAACACAGGGTCGGACAACGTCCTGCTTCCCAGATAAAGTCCCCACAGGGGATTCCCCGCGGGGAATTCCCCGTACATTAAGACCGGGGCCGGCGGTTCCTCATTTCCATGAACCGTCGGCCCCGTTATTCTCTCTATCCGGCACTCACCTCGTGAACGCAAGTGTATTATTATCCTCCACGAAATTAATCACATTATACAGTACCAGAATATCCGTAATTCCGTACTCCTCAATGAAATCGGAAATCGGCATATTAAAGTAGCGGAAATCCACCATATAGGTTTCTTCAAAATGATCCGCCGCAAACGGCGCGAAGCAGTGTGCGAAGGAATCCTTAATAATCAGCAGCTTCCTGCCGTTATCCACCTCGGTTCCGATCTCTACGAGCGCGTTGTTGCCCCCCAGGAAAACTGTGTACTTATCCTTGATGTCCAGCGCATCCATATTATAGAGCGTATCGTGTACAGTTCCGTCCAGATTATAGATAACCGAATACGAAGCATCCGTGCGGTAGAGCGTAATCTCATCCGGATCCACGCTGATATTCACCTTGGACTGCAGCGTTCCGTAGAACTCATCCGACACCACTTCAATATTATAATCCTCCTGTTCATACGGCGTCAAACCGCTGGCCAGCGCCCACTCCCGGTACGCATAATAGGCCCCGAGCGTTGTCCAGTGATGATCCGTGCGGTAGAAAATGTACTCCGATGCGTGTTCCATGAGCGCATCGCTGACATCCACCAGATTGCCGCCTGGAATCAGCGCCTCGACCTGCTCGATATAAGCCTCCTGATCGTATCCTTCCGCGAAGAGCGGCAGCTTATCCTCAAGGATCTCCTGGGCAGTCGGCACCAGCATGGCATGAACCCGGTCCGCTCCGAGAATCGCAGAATATTCATTGATAAAGTCCGCAAGCCTCTGCGCATTCCGGTCCGCCGTCTCATCATCAATATCAGAATCGTCGTACTTCTCGATCAGATACCCGTCCTTCCCGAAGTACACCCCATTAATATCCTGCTTGAGCAGGGCCCGCTCCGTCAGTGTCTTCAACCCAATCCAGGAATCCCTCATAACGAACTGATCCGTAATAAAGGTCTCATATTCCGTGGTGAACTCCCCGTCGAACAGCGCCTCAAGGGAGAAGTCCGGCATCTGGGCCAGATAACGGTTCTCATTCTCCGAATACGTCCTGACCGGGGTGAGGATGCTGGCGGCTGTCAGGCTGAATACAAGAACCAGAAAGAGCGCCGTCAGAATCTTATCACTTGGTTTTGATTGGTGTTTCTTCTCGTCCATATCGTCTCCTCCCATCAGAATCTAAAGTATAAGAACGGATTATAGGACGCATCGACCAGATAAGCCGTTGAAATCAGGAACAGCACCGCCACGTACACACCCTTCATCGCAACAGCCGCCGCGCCGTCCTCCCCGATTTTCGTGAACAATTTTCCAAAGAGCTTCTTCGGAAGATCCGTGCTTGCAAAAATCAGAATCACCAGAAGAATCGCGTTCGTATACAACAGATACACGGTAGAATTGTCAAGCACCACCGTCTGATTCAGTCCAAACATCGTCCTGAGGTAATCGATTCCCCTGCTCAGATCGTCGAAGGCGAATATAACCCAGCTCACCCAGACAAGCAGGATGGTGTACACATGGGAGACCCAGGTCGGAAGCTTCTTTAAGAGCTTGAGCAGGAACACTTTCTCAATCACCAGAATCACGCCAAAATACGCGCCCCACAGCACAAAGTTCCAGCTTGCGCCGTGCCAGATTCCGGTCAGCAGCCATACAATGGCAATATTCCTGATCTGTATGGCAAATCCCTTGCGGTTGCCGCCAAGCGGGATGTAGACATATTCCTTGAACCAGGTTCCAAGGGAAATATGCCATCTGCGCCAGAACTCTGTAATGCTTTTTGACATATAAGGGTAATCGAAGTTCTCAAGAAACCGGAAGCCGAACATCTGTCCGAGGCCAATCGCCATATCCGAATAACCCGAGAAATCAAAATAGATCTGAAAGGCATATGCCGTGATTCCAAGCCAGGACATCACAACCGAAATCTCTCCTGCCGGATTCGCGCTGATCTGATCCCAGAGCAATCCGATGTTATTGGCAAGCAGAACCTTCTTGCCGAGTCCGGACATGAAGCGCATCACGCCGTAGCTGAACTGATCCGCCGTCTCCTTACGCTCCACCAGCTGCTTCGCGATGGTCTTATACTGTACAATCGGACCCGCGATCAGCTGCGGGAACAGGACAACATATGCGCCGAAAGAGATAATACTCTTCTGAACCTGCGCTTCTCCCCGATAGACGTCAATCGTATAGGACATCGTCTGAAAAGTATAGAATGAGATACCGATCGGCAGCGCCAGATTCAGCAGCGGGATCGACGCCCCGGTCAGTGCGTTGATATTCCCTATTATGAAATCCGCGTACTTGAAAAATCCCAGCAGGGCCAGATTGATAATCATAGCCGACGCAACCGTGCGCCTTGCGGCCTTATCATTTCCCTGCTTCTTATACTTGTCAACCAGCATTCCATGCGTAAAGTCCACAAGCGTAGAGAACAGCATCAGCACGAAATACACCGGCTCACCCCATGCGTAGAAGATCAGGCTTGTGATGAACAGGATAAAGTTCCGGAGCCCGCGCGGCGCGATGAAATACAAGATCAGCACCACCGGCAGGAACCGGAACAGAAACAACAGGCTGCTGAAAACCATAGTCTTACGTCCTCCTTATTCTTCTGTCAACTGCCGGCTGTCAACGACCTCGCCGTCGCAGTTCTTATAATAGACGCCGCCTCCTTCTTCCTTCCAGAAGAAGTATACGCTCTCGAAGCCGTTCTCGAGATTACAGGCATCCTCTTCCCCCTGAATCATGCTGATATACAGCAGAACCTCATCCCCTGATGTAAGTTCAATTCTGCAGCCGGAGCCGTCCGTCTCCGGATACAGCAGCCGCACCTGAGACAGCGCCTCCCCCGATGCCGGCGCAATCCAATACACGCCGGTGATCACAGCCTGAGTCAGTTCCCCGCCGGAAGAGGTCTCCGAAACCTCTCCGGTCAGCACATAGACCGCATTCTCCGCTTCCGAATCCACAGGTCCGGCAGAATACTCCGCAACCGCCGGAGCCTCCTGCTCCTCTTCCCCGTCCGGAAGCATCCTCATCACCTCTGCCTGGGGAGAGGACTCCCCGGAATCCTGCGAATCCCGATTCCCAGACAAAGGCAGGCGGCTTACCGTGATTCCTATCCCGATCAGGAACACGGCCGCTGCCGCCGCACGGAGCCGATGATTCCTTCGGATCCGCTTCTCCTGCTCGAAGGAAATGACGCTCTCTTCCTTATGCTCCTCCCGGTATCTGGCAGCCTTCTCATAGATTCCGTCTATGAATTCTCTGTCACTCTTCATCTGCAAGCCCCTCCCTTCCCAGTACCTTCCTCAGCGCCTTCCTCGCCCGAAAGATCAGAACCTTGATCTGTGCCTGTGACTTTCCCATGATCTGCGCGGCCTGTGCGTAGGACATTCCTTCCAGATCAATCAGATACAATGCTCTCTGATATTCCTCCTTCAGACTCCGAATCGCCTGATACAGCACCCTCTTTTCCTCCTCGCGGATCACTCTGTCCTCCAGAAGCTCTTCCTCTGCCACCGCCTCCGGATATTCCTCTACCAGACTGACCCTGCCATTCCTGCGGATATAATCCACAGCTTTATTTCTTCCGATTGTAAACAGCCAGGTTTTAAACGATGTCTTGAAATGATATCGTTCCTTATGCAGCAGCACCTCAACAAAGGCATCCTGTGCCAAATCCTCAGCCGCCGCCACATCCTTGACATACCGGCTGATAAAATAAATCAGTGAATCTTTATATTCCATTACAAGCCATTCAAAGCTCTCCATATCTCCCGCAAGAAAGCTTCTGTACTTCAGCTCCTCTATCTCTCTGTCAGGCACGGATCCGACCTCCTGTCTCTATTATGGCGGACAGTCCAGTCCTGTCCGCCATAAAGTATACCACAGGGATATTCAGATTGCCATGATTATTTTACAGTCCGAGAGCCTCCGTAATCGCGTCTACCGCAATCTGATTCTGCTCCTGATATGCGGCAAGCATCTCCTCTTCATCCTCAATCTCCAGATCAATATTCCCCAGCATCAGGAAGAACACATAATCTCCGATGGTCTCCACTCTGGCCGCCTCAACCTTAACCTGATTGGAAGGATACTGAATGCTGTTGCTGACCAGATAATCACGGTACTCAGTCAGCGCGTTCTCCACGTTCTCCAGATTTCCCTCGGTCGGATGAACGGCAATGAACGTATCGACATGAACACTGATCATCGGTCCTTCGGCGATCATATCGTCATACCACTCCGGCTCAAGTCCGAAAAGCTCCCTCGCGGTTTCGCTGTCATACTCCATATTCGGGATATAGGACTCTCCATACGCATCCTTGACCGCATTGTGAATCAGGGTCATCTCCTCGGTATGTCCCGCATCTCCATCCGCCGTATCCTCCCCAGTGGTCTCCTCTGTCGTGGCTTCTGTCGTGACTTCTGTCATGACTTCTGTCGTATCTTCCGTCACCGCCTCGGTTGTAGTCTCTGTGGTCGCCTCCGTCGTCTCATCGTTATTCGAGCCGCAGCCCGCAAATGCCAGAAGCGCTCCCAATGCAAAAACTCCAATCAAACCTTTCTTTAATCTCATATTCTAATCTCCTTTTCCTGTTATTTTTGATGTTTGGCTTGTTACACTTATTATTCGCAGCTTCGCGCAAAAAGTTACACCCCCGGACGCACTTTTTTCCAGAGATGCGTTGTAAAAAATTTCTTGTCATGCCAAAACAGATCCGGTATAATAAAACAAAAAACAGGAAAAGAAAACATGAAGAACCAAACGAAATCCAACCAATTCGATATTCTGGCCCTTGGCGAGCTTCTGCTGAGACTGTCTTCGCCCGTCAATGAAAGAATCGTTCGCGGCAGTGTGTTCGAGAAATGCGCGGGCGGTGCGGAGCTGAATGTCGTATCCGGCATCTCTCTGATGGGACTGCGCTCCGGAATCATATCCAAGGTTCCGAAGAATGACCTCGGAGTCTACATCAGGAATCAGATCCGCTTCCTCGGCGTCTCGGATGACTGCCTGATCTATGACGAATCTCCGGACGCAAGACTTGGAATTTATTTCTATGAGAACGGTGCGTCTCCCAGGAAATCAAGCGTCGTCTATGACAGGCGGCACTCCTCCATCAACAATCTTCGCATGGACGAGATCCCGGAGGACGTCTTCTCGTCTGCCCGTATGTTTCACACCTGCGGAATCAGCCTGGCACTCTCCCCTCAGTGCCGCGAAGCTGCCGTACAGTGCATCCGCCGCTTCAAGGAAGCGGGAGCCTTGGTCTCCTTCGATGTGAATTTCCGCGCAAATCTCTGGGACGAATCCACCGCAAGAGCGTGCATCACCGAGATTCTTCCCTACATTGATATCCTCTTCGTATCCGAGGAGACCTCAAGGCGTACCTTCGGCAAGAAGGGAACGATCAAAGAGATCATGAAGTCATACACCGAGGAATACCCGATCTCCGTTGTTGCTTCTACCAACCGCAAGGTCATCAGCCCGAAGCAGCACACCTTTGGTTCCACCATTTACAGCGCGAAGGAGAATCAGTTCTATCAGGAGCCTCCTTATGAAGCGATCGACGTGGTAGATCGGATCGGAAGCGGGGATGCGTATGTATCCGGCGTTCTCTACGGACTGCTGGCCCATGGAGACTGCGAACGTGCCCTGGAGTACGGCAATGCGGCCAGTGCAGTCAAGAATACCGTACCAGGCGATCTGCCCTGCACGGATCTTGCGGAGTTAAATCGCATCATCGCGGCACATAAGAATATCGGAGAACAGAGCGAGATGAACCGTTAATACAGAAAGGGACGCTCTGCCGGCATTCGAATCCAACGAATACGCCTGCAGAGCGTCCCTTATATTATTGTACCGCATTCCTGCTTCTATATCACAGAAGAACTCCCGACAGATACACCGCCTCAAGCGATAAATCCTGATCTGCGATGCAGAAATCTGCCGCGCGTCCCGGTGCAAGAACTCCGGCCTCGTTCTCGATTCCGACCGACTTCGCAGGATACAGCGTAGCGCTTAAGATCGCCTTTTCCCTGCTTACTCCGAAGCGTACGACATTCTGCATTGCTTCCCAGACATTCGTGGTCGATCCCGCAATCGTTCCGTCCGCCTGAGCCGCCTTCCTGTCCTTGACATACACCTTCAGTCCGCCCAGCTCATATTCTCCGTCCGGAAGTCCGGCAGCGCACATGGAATCTGAAATCAGAACTATCTTCTCCGGAACCGCAGCGAACATCAGACGGATAACAGCCGGATGAATATGGATTCCGTCACAGATCAGCTCCGCATAGACATCCTCATCCACTACAGCTCCCACAATGCCCGGCTTCCTGTGGTGAAGCCCGTCCATCGCGTTGAACAGATGCGTCACATGATTCGCGCCTGCGCGGATCGCCTCACGCGCCAGCTCATAATCACAGCTTGTATGGGCAATCGATATCGTCTTCGTCTTGCTGTACTTCTCGATAAAGGGCAGTGCGCCCGGAAGCTTCGGATCCAGATCCACCAGACGAATCGCGTGATCTGCCAGGCCGTCCAGCTCTTCGAAGACTTCCTCGGAGATTCCCATCAGGTACTTCGGATCATGTGCCCCCTTCTTGTCCACTCCAAGGAAGGGCCCTTCCATGTTGATTCCCGCAATATGGCTTCCTCTGTAGTCCTGCTTCCTCACCTTCGCAATGGTCTCTACCGCACGCTTGTAGCTCTCATACTCATTCGTCATTGTGGTTGCCAGCACGGTTGTGACTCCCTTCGCGGCATACCAGGCGCACATCTGCTTTAAGCCCTCTTCATCCGCATTGGAGAAATCATAGCCGACACAGCCGTGAGAATGAATCTCGATTAGACCCGGAAGCACCAGCTTCCCGGCCGCGTCCACAACCTCCTCGCCCGGCATGGGCGCACACGTGCCGATGGCACTGATACACCCATTCTCCACTCTCATATCGAGCTTCCGGAACACTCCGTCTACAAATAACTCTCCGTTCTTAATCAGCATACCGTTCCCGTCGCCCCCTTATGCCTTCTGAAAGCAGCAGATTACGGTGCAGTCCGGATGCAGTCTCAGCACGGATGCCGGAACCTTTGGAGTAACCGGTCCGAATACCGCCTTCTCTATAATCTCCTTCTTATCCGGTCCGTTCGCGATTAACAGAACCTTCTTCGCCTGCATAATCGC
>CALWGS010000014.1 GCA_944380155.1 uncultured Lachnospiraceae bacterium | reverse complement strand
GTGGTGAATGTCTGCCAGAAGAAAATTGCCGGGTGTCTTGCCTGCGAATACTGCCACAAAAAAGATTCTGGACATGAGAGGCAGTGTGTTCAGCAGGACGATATGCAGGAGGTCTATCCTCTGCTGGATGAGGCGGAGATGATCGTGCTGGCTTCACCCGTCTATTACCACAGTTTTTCCGGTCAGCTCCAGTGCGCCATCAATCGCATCTATGCACTGGACAAACCGAAGCATCTGAAAAAAGCGGCGCTCATCCTATCGTCCGGCAGCGATCATGTGTCCGGCGGGGCCATTTATGAATATCAAAATTCTTTCCTGAGCTATTTGCATTTGGAGGATATGGGGATCTTCACGGCTTACGATGAGCAGAACCAGTCACCAGAAAAAATGGAAGAATTATATCAGTTCGGGAAAAGCCTGAAAGCAGAGCCACAGCCGCCGGTTTCCATGACGCTTAACGAGTTTTTGCCTGCGTTTGAAAGCGGGCAGCCGGTACGGGCCGATTCTGACGCTATGCGGTATTCTGGCTGGATTTCCCATCAGGCTATGAAGCTAACGACGGAGCTGAACAGCTCTTATCACACACCGGAAGAAATTCAGGAAATCTTTTCGGAATTAACCGGCAAGCAGGTGGATAAAACCTTTGGTATGTTTCCGCCTTTCTATACCGACTTCGGCAAAAACATCACGGTTGGTAAAAATGTATTTATCAACAGTGGCTGCCGGTTCCAGGATCAAGGCGGAATCTCCATCGGGGATGGGACGCTGATCGGCCACAATGTGGTACTGGCAACCCTCAACCATGGGATTTCCCCTGATGAACGGCACGATTTATTTCCGGCACCGATCCATATAGGAAAGAACGTCTGGATTGGCGCGAATGCCACCGTGCTCCCTGGCGTTACCATTGGAGATAATGCCGTGATCGCCGCCGGAGCGGTGGTGACCAAGGATGTGCCGGAAAACTCTGTGGCAGCCGGCGTCCCTGCTAAGGTCATCCGTACTTTGTAAGAAGCTAATTCAAATCAAATTCAAATAGGAGGAACATCATTATGTTGAAAACAGAGAAACTCAATTTGACCCAGGAGTGGGACAAAACCTTCCCCAAGAGCGATAAGGTGGAACACCGTAAAGTCACCTTCGTCAACCGTTACGGCATCACACTGGCGGCAGATCTGTATACCTCCAAGAACACCGAAGGCAAGCTGGCGGCCATCGCTGTGAGCGGCCCTTTTGGCGCGGTGAAGGAGCAGTGGGCCGGCCTCTACGCCCAGACCCTGGCGGAGCGGGGCTTCCTGACCCTGGCCTTCGATCCATCCTTCACCGGTGAGAGCGGCGGGCAGCCCCGGCACACCGCTTCCCCGGACATCAACACCGAGGATTTCTCCGCCGCCGTGGACTTCCTCAGCGTCCAGGACAATGTGGACCCGGAGAAAATAGGCATCATCGGCATCTGCGGCTGGGGCGGCCTGGCTCTGAACGCTGCCGCCATCGACACCCGGATCAAGGCCACCGTTGCCTCTACCATGTACGATCTGAGCCGTACTGCCGCCAGAGGTTACTTTGACAGCTCTGACAGCGAGGAAGCCCGTCATCAGATGCGGGAGCTTTACAGCAAGACCCGAACGGAGATTTATCGCACCGGGGACTATGGCCGAGTTGGCGGCTGCCTGCCTCTGCCCGTGCCTGAGGATGCTCCCTTCTTCGTCAAGGACTACAGCGAATACTACAAGGGTCGGGCCTATCATGTGCGTTCCTTGAACTCTAACGAGGGCTGGAACACTATTGGCACTCTGTCCTTTATGAACCAGCCCATCCTGTGCTACAGCAACGAGATCCGCTCCGCCGTTCTCATCGTCCACGGCGAAAAGGCCCACTCCTGCTACATGGGCAAGGATGCCTACGCCGCCATGATGGAGGGAAATCCGAACCCGGAGAACAAGGAACTGCTGCTCATCCCTGACGCGGTGCACACCGACCTGTACGACAACCTGGAAGTCATTCCCTTCGATAAGTTTGAGACATTCTTCCGTAGGGCGTTTGAAAAGTAAAAGATAAGGAGGATTCCATGGAGTATCGTAAATTACCCCACGGGGATGAACAGATCAGTATCATCGGCATGGGAAACAGCTCCCTTGGCGCTTCCGGTGAGGAGGAAACCGAAAAGACGGTTGCCATGGCGCTGGAAAATGGTATCAACTACTTCGACATGGCTGCCGGGGATGCTACGCCTTTCCCGGCTTATGGCCGGGCAGT
The DNA here is from genome assembly GCA_944380155.1 of uncultured Lachnospiraceae bacterium. GTDB lineage: Bacteria > Bacillota > Clostridia > Lachnospirales > Lachnospiraceae > Caccomorpha. The sequence continues at coordinate 1,922 of CALWGS010000014.1, read as the reverse complement.
ATCCGGCTGCAGGGATAAAGTGTATTTCCAGATTCATTTTGGCGCGGATTATCGCAGTGGAAAATATGGCTGGACGCTGGATTTGGACGAGATCAAGCGCTCCATTGATTGGCAGATGAAGGCGTTGCAGACGGATTATATCGATTTTGGCTTTATTCACTGCATTGATGAGCTTTCCGATCTAAAAAAGGCGGAGGCCCATGGAACCATAGCCTACATAGAGGATCTTAAGCGACAGGGCGTTATTCATCATATTGGCCTGTCCTCCCACACTCCCAAGGTGGTGGAGAAGGTGCTGGATATGCACATCCTGGATATGCTGATGTTCAGCATCAACCCCGCCTACGACTATCGTCACGGGGAGTATGCCATTGGCAGCGGGGACGAGCGCGCTGCGCTTTACCGCCTGTGCGAAGCGGAAGGCGTGGGCATTTCTGTAATGAAAGCGTTCAGCGCCGGGCAGCTGTTGGATGCAAAAACCTCGCCTTTTGGCCAGGCCCTGACAGAATATCAATGTATGCAGTATGCCCTGGACCGTCCAGGCGTATTGACGGTACTGCCCGGTGTGCGGAACCGGGAGGATCTGAAACGGATTCTCGGTTTCCTTACCGCCGCAGAAGCGGAAAAGGATTATTCCATTCTGGGCAGTTTCACGCCTGCAGAGTCCAGCGGCGTGTGCGTATACTGCAACCATTGTCAGCCCTGTCCTGCCGGTCTGGATGTGGGACTTATCAACAAGTATTACGACCTGGCAAAGGTCGGTGACAGGCTGGCGAAGGATCACTATGCTAACCTTGAGCGCAAAGCATCAGACTGCATTGCCTGCGGCCACTGCGATTCCCGATGTCCCTTCCATGTCAACCAAAGCCAGCGGATGAAGGAGATCGCTGCTTATTTTGGAGATTGAATAAAACATAAAGATACAAGTGCAGATGAAGCTCGTGGACGCGTTACTGCAAGACAAAGGGAAGCGCAGATGACGCTTACCTTTTATGTGTTTCAAGGATATTCAGCTTTCATATGAATTCAGCGAAGGAACTGATCTTGAATAATGGGAATCAGAACACGCAGCTGTTCATGAAATATGCTACGTCAGCATAATTCCCTACGCCTCCGAAAACTATGGCATAAAAGGCGTTGCTGTCATATTTGATGAAGATATCGGTGTAGGTACCGCTGGTAGCTTCGGGAGCATAGCGCAGCTGTCTCCAGCTTCCTGAGGGGTATATGCTGTCTGTTATGCTGAGGGGCTGGCTGCCCATGGTGGAGGCAAAGCTTTCAACAAAGGTATCTATGACCATGGATTTCATTATATCGGAATTAAGGTCAATGCCAAGGGAGGCCGCACTGTCCATGACAGCCTTGTAATCAGGATCCTTGGTCATATCTGTATAAAGGATGACTGCAGCACGGGTACCGTCGGCATTTGTTATAGTCAGACTTTCTCCAGCCTCTGTGACATCTGCTCCTGCAAACTCTCCTCCAGGGAGGATGGCAAGTCCTCCGAGCCTGTAGGCCGATGAAGGGATATTTACAGAGCTGACAGCTGTATCGTTCTCTGCTGTGTCTGTATTCTGTGCTTGAGTTTCAGCTGCTCCGGCTGCTGCTTCGTTGGCTGCTGTATCGTTGCCTGAAGGACTGCCAGCCGTCATAGTCTGTACCACACCATCGATCACCCAGGCCCCCTGGTCGTTGACTGTATAGCCGTCAGGAGCTGTGGTGTCCTTAAGCATGTAGCCCTGGGCATCAAAATAGTAGCACTCAGAGATACCGTCAAGGTTGCCGTCGAGCCACTGCCACTGGGAAACGGGATAGCTGCCGTCATCGTTCTGCCACCAGTAGCCCTCCTCGTCCATCCTCCATCCTGCTGCCTGTGTATTTATAGATAAGGATAGGGACATGATGCCTGCAAGCGCCATGAT
>CALWGS010000013.1 GCA_944380155.1 uncultured Lachnospiraceae bacterium | reverse complement strand
GGAAGGACTTTGCATCCACAATAATACGATTGTACTTCACGTCAATGTCAAAATCACATTTCTCCGCAGCACTTACAAATTCTTTCACATCTTCGGGTGCCTGTAAACGAATTACTTTGTCTTCCATCATAAATCGCATCCTTTTCTTATTGAGTGACTTTATGTTTGCTTCATAAGCTCTGTCTTGCCTTGAGCTTATATGATTTATAACACCTTTGCCGAAATTCGTCAACATTATTTTTTTAAGAGCATTTTTCCTTGTTTTTACAGTTTTTTTGTGCAATCTGCTTGATGCACCCTTTTGTTTCTTTTTTTATTTTTCCAAATTTAATGATTATCTTTTAACAAACTGGATATTTTTTCCTTTCACTCCCGGTTCTTTTTTAGATTTACGGCGATTTTCTGACCGAAATTTTTCCAGTTTTAACAAAAAATATGCTCTACCCTTCTTCACGCCCGTCTGGTATAATATTCCATAGACAAAAATGATGACAGAACAGACGAATCTGCCGGAAAGAGGTGTAAGAATGGATATTCATGAAATCAAGGCGCTCTCGGACACTGTCCGTAAGAATGTGGAGCAGGTCATTGTCGGCAAGTCCGATGTGATCGATCTGCTTTTGACCGCCCTGTACGCAAATGGGCATATTCTGCTTGAAGATGTTCCGGGAACCGGCAAGACGACGCTTGCGAAGTCCATAGCCCGCTCCATCGGCGCAGACTTCGGTCGGATTCAGTTCACTCCGGATCTGCTGCCCTCCGATGTGACCGGACTGAACTACTACAATCAGAAGGAAGGAGAATTCATCTTCCGGAAGGGGCCCGTGTTCAGCCATATCCTGCTTGCGGATGAAATCAACCGCGCGACTCCCCGTACTCAGTCAAGCCTGTTAGAATGTATGGAGGAGAAGCAGGTAACAATCGACGGGAATACGATGCCCCTGCCAAGGCCCTTCCTTGTCATCGCGACGCAGAACCCCGTCGAAACCGCCGGAACCTTTCCGCTGCCCGAGGCGCAGCTCGATCGCTTCCTGATGCAGATCCCGGTCGGCTACCCTTCCGAGCAGGAGGAGACCGCCATTCTGACCAGGCTTGCCTTCGCTGACCCGCTGCGGGATCTCGCTCCGGTCTGTGACAGAAAGAGCCTGATCACGGCGCAGGAATCCATCAGCCGCGTCTATGTCCACCCACTGATCCTGTCTTATCTGGTTCAGATTGTCCGGGCAACCAGAGAGCATCCTCAGATCTCACTCGGGGTATCCCCGCGGGGAAGCATCGCCCTGCTGCGGTGTCTTAAGGCCTATGCCGCCCTGAAGGGCTCCTCCTTCGTAACCCCCGAAATGGTCAAATACCTGGCTCCGTACTGCCTTGCCCACCGCCTGATCCTGCATGGATCCTATCAGCAGAGCGGCTCTGGAACCGGATATATCCGGGATATTCTTGAGAAGGTCCCCGTGCCGACCGAAGACTTCGGGACGAACGAGAGTCCATACGCCTGATCGGGCGGCATCCATCGCACAGAAAGGAATCCATTATGCTTCTGTTACTGTCCATTCTCTTATGCGCTGCCCTGTTGTATTACGGGCAGGACAGGCTCTACCGCGCCTGCTGGAAGAAGGGTCTGTCCGTCACCCTCGAACTCTCCGGCGAGAAGGCCGCGGAGGGGGCGGCTCTTACGCTGACCGAAACCATCAGCAACCGCAAGCTCCTGCCCCTTCCCCTGGTTCATATCAAATTCGTCGCCGACCGGAGCCTGATCTTTGAAGACGATCCGAACGCGTCGGTGACGGATTCCTATTACCGCAATGACATCATGTCCGTGCTCTCCTGGCAGAAGCTCTCAAGAACCCTGCCGTTTACCTGTACCCGGCGCGGCTATTATACCTTCCGGGAGCTGACTGCCACCTGCGGCAACCTGTTTTTCAATACGAACCAGTTAGCCGGCTTCCCTTGTGAGAAGACCTTATGCGTCTATCCGCGCTATGTGGATCCGTCCGTATTCGAGCCGGCCTTCCGCAGGATGCTCGGCAGCATTCTGGCCAGGCGTATTCTCAATGAGGATCCCTTTGAATTTCGCGGCATACGGGAATACCAGCCCTATGACGACAGAAAGGCTGTGAACTGGAAGGCCTCCGCGAAAACCGGGGCACTTAAAGTTACCACTCACGACTATACCGCCACACAGCAGGTAAGAATTGTTCTGAACCTGGAAGACTTCGCCGTGCTGCGCTATGACCATCTGCTGGAGGAGGGAATCCGGCTTGCGGCCACGGCCGCGGCCGCATTGCTCGATCGGGGCATCCAGGTATCCCTCCTGACCAACGGCCATGACATCATCACCCGGCTGCCGGTCCATATTCCGGAGGGCTCCGGAGCCGGACACCTCCAGACGATCCGGGAGGCGCTGGCCCGAATTGACCTGAGCCAGACTGCGGATGCCTCGGCCGCCCTTCTTGGCAGGGCGGTTCTAGAGAGCCGCTCTCAGGACTATCTCATCCTGATATCCACCTATCAGAAAGAAGATCTCCAGCAGCTCCTTCGAAGACTGCCCGACGGGACGAATTCGTTCCTGTGGATCTTCCCCTGTGAAGAAGGACTGGCTCCGGAGGTCGCTTCCGATCTGCGCAGCCAGGTCATTCCCTGGCCTGTAAGCCCCGGCCTGTAATCCGGAAAGGAGGACTCAATGAAGCAAACTCTCTATCATGTGATAAGCTCTCTTCTGAGGGGGGAGATCTGCCTGTTACTGTGCCTGCCGATTGGAATGTGCGTTCTTCCCCTCATCCTGAACGCTCCGGACACTATATCCTATCCTCTGCTGCTCTTAATCCTTCTGGTTCCGGTTCATACCCTGATCCGGGAATTTGCCCGCAGCTTCTATTCCTTCCTCCTGCTGCATATCGCCGCGGCCGGAGTATGCTTTTCGCTCCTGTCCTGCGGCAGGGAGCCCTTATTCGCCGCGGTCTGCCTCCTCTGCATCGCGGCGGAAACCCTGTTCAGCATCAGAGAGCGCCTGCTGAAGAACAGATCCCCTGAGAATCCCTCCCTTCTGCTTGTCGTCCCGTGCTTCGCTGCCATGGCATTCTGCGATCACTTTGGATATCCGGCACTGCAGAGACTCTTTCCCGTCATGCTGGGAGCAAGCATTCTAATGTATCTGTTCAACAGCTACCTGCTCAACTTCATGAAATTCAGCCATGCAGAAATGCCGAAGGAACGGACACCCTACCGCCAGATTACGGGAACCTATCACATGATGCTTGGAATCTTCGGAATCGCGGCTGCCGCCGTTATGTTCCTTGCCCCCTATCTTCCGCTGGGCCCCATTCTCAGCTTCCTTGGAGATACGCTGCTCTCTCTGATCCGGTTTCTGATCGGCCTGATTCCGGGAGAAAGCGGGCAGACCGCCGAGGAACCAGCCACGCTTCCGCCCGCGACGGAAGCGGTTCCGGACACTGCCCCGCCGCCTCTTGAGACGGGCGAAGCCTATTTCATCTGGCGGCTGTTAGAGACCGTGTTCTTATTCCTGGTCAGACTCGGTCTGATTGCGGGCATTGTCATCGGACTCTCCTTCGCTCTCTACCGACTCTGCAGGGCCTTCTATGCGAAGCATATGGATCAGGCGGATCACAGCGAGGATCTCCTGATTCCCGAACGCAGAGAGCGGATCCGCCGCCGCGCCGCGCGCAACAGGCCGCGCAGATTCTTCCCGCGCAGCCATTCTGAACGAATCCGCAGAGATTTCTATGACCTGATCGCGCGCCGTCCGGATCTAATCCGTCCCTCTATGACCCCAAAGGAGCTCTTATCGGCGCGCGCATCAGCCCGGACCCCCGATCCTAAAACCGAGGATCCGGACCGGCAAAAAACAGACAGGATATCACAAGAAGACACCCTGTCTGTCAATACACTTTCCATGCTTTATGATAAGGCCCGATACGATGAGCGGGACTGCACCCGGGAAGAAGCGGAGGAATTCCGCCGGATCTCAAGGCTGCTATGAGCAGCCTAGCTGCTTTAAGCAGCGTTGATGCTTTAAGCAGCGTTGATGCTGTAAGCAGCCTGATGCCTTAGGCAGCTTCGCCTTATCTCCCGGAGCATTCCTGTTTATCTAACTCTCAAATGTCACTGCCGTCCCCGTCCGGGCGGATTCGAAGACAGCTTCCATCAGCTTCATGACTCTCATGACCTCCGGCAGCTGAACCTTCGGCTCCTCCCTGCCCATAACCGCCGCGCAGACATTCCGGTAGAAGTCTCTGATATCGCTCCTTACAATGGGAAGCTCCTGCGTATGAATCGTATCCTCGCGCCTGGGCGCCATGGTCTTGGTCAGCCCTGCCGCAGTAATGACCGGAGTAATATCCTTCTCATCGTGACCGATCGCGCGCACAATCCTGCCGCTTAAATCCCAGTCCTCGATCACGGCCGTCCCGTCCTGCCCGAGCACATACCAGCGCGGCAGACTGATAAAATTGCTCGTCCCAACCTCAATCAGCGCCTGGATTCCGTTCTCGAACGTCAGCTCCGCCGTGAACCCATCGTCCACCAGCGTATTCGTCACATTCGTCAGCGTCGCATACACCCTGCTCAGCCTGCCGGGAACCATCATGAGAATCTGATCCAGAAGGTGCACGCCCCAGTCCAGCACCATACCGCCGCCATGCTCCTTCTCCTGCCTCCAGTCTCCCGGAATTCCTCTCGATCCGTGCACCCTGGACTCGATTCGGAACACATTGCCGAGCAGCCTTTCATCATAGATCTTCTTAACGGTCAGAAAATCCTCGTCCCAACGCCTGTTTTGATGAACCGTGAACAGGCGTCCGGTCTCCTTCGATACCTGAATCATCTCCTCCAGATCCGCACTTGAGAGCGTAACCGGCTTCTCGCTTACCACATGCCTGCCCGCCCGCATTGCCTGGATCGCAATCGGCTTATGCAGATCGTTCGGTGTTGATACCAGAACGATATCAATCTCTTCGTCCGAGAGCAGCTCCTCAAGACTGTGGTAGGATAAGAACCCCTGCTCCTTCGCAAGCTCTCCCCTCTGCGGATTGATGTCATAGACGCCCTTGACCATCAATTCGTCAATCCTCTGAATCAAATCCCCGTGCCAGCTTCCCATTCCGCCATAGCCGACAATTCCGAGGCACATCACATTTCCTCTCATTCCGGTTCTCCAGTTACGCCCAGGTAACGGCTCCTTTCTCCTCAAACAGTAACACATTCTTCAGGCACGCAATGGCCTTCTCCAGTCCCTCTCTCTTAGACATCAGACTGTCCTCATGCTCAATGCTCAGCACATAATCATAGCCCGCCAGACGAAGCTCCGACACCAGCGCCTTCCAGTAATCCTCGCCGTGCCCGTAGCCGACGGAGCGGAAGATCCAGGAGCGGTTCAGCTCATCGCCGTAGTGCTTCGTATCCAGAACACCGTTCACCGCAGTATTCATCGCATCCACACGGGTATCCTTCGCATGGAAATGAAAGATCGCGTTCGCCTTGCCAAGCTCCCGGATACAGGTAATCGGCTCCATCCCCTGCCAGAACAGATGGCTCGGGTCAAAATTCGCGCCGATCTGAGGTCCGACCGCATTTCGCAGGCGCAGCAGCGTCTCCGTATTATAGACGCAGAATCCCGGATGCAGCTCCAGCGCAATCTTCACGCCATGCTCTGCGGCAAAGGCCGCTTTCTTCTTCCAGTAGGGAATCAGAACCTCATTCCACTGATAATCCAAAATCCTTAAAAAATCATCCGGCCAGGGACAGGTCACCCAGTTCGGCTCCCGATCTTCGGCGCTTCCGCCCGGGCATCCGGAGAAGGTATTCACGATCCCAACTCCAAGCCGCTCCGCCAGCAAAATTGCGTCCGTCAAATCATCATCAAACCTCTTTGCCAGCTCTCGGTTCGGATGAACCATATTTCCGTGGGCACTGAGCGCGCTGATTGCAAGATTATGGCTTTGAATGATCTCACAAAACTCCTCCAGAGCCTTCGGATCGGACAGCAGCACCTTCGGGTCACAGTGATCCTTCCCCGGAAAGCCGCCGCAGCCAATCTCCACCATTTGGATGCCCTGCGACTGAAAATAATCGCAGGCATCACGAAAACTCATCTGTCCAAGTACATTTGTCAATACACCCAGCTTCATCATATCCCTCATTTCTTCATAATTTCACAGATTCCCCACCAATCCATTTCATGGATTGGGGACATATTCTCCGCCGCGGGCCCATTTCAGGTAGTTCAGGGAGTGGATCTGGCCGGTCATCTCCCATTCATCGCGGTAGACATAGTCATGGAATCCCTCAATGCACACATCTCCTTCATACCCCGCATTGCGCAGAATGGTGAAGACATCTCTCCAGTTCGTATCGCCAAAGCCGGGCGTCCGGTTCGGCATGAAATTCTTCCCGCACAGAATTCCCTCATGGCGGATGCCGTCCCAGTCAATCGACGAATCCTTGCCGTGTACATGGAACACCTTCCCCGCCCATTTACGCAGCTCCGGTATCGGATCAATGAGCTGGGTCATGGCGTGCGCCGGCTCCCATTCAAGTCCCAGGGAGTCCGAATTCACGGCGTTGAACATCATCTCCCACGCCCTCGGCGAATATCCGATATTGCAGGTGTTGTGGTTCCAGCTTCCGTCCATCGGGCAGTTCTCAATCGCAATCTTAACTCCCTTATCTTCAGCATACCGCACCAGCTCGCCGAAGACCTTCCCGAAGACCGGGATCGCCTCCTCTACGCTCCGGCCCTCTATCGCCCCGGCAAAGGTAGCGACAAGATTCGTACCGAACAGATGCGCCGCGTCAATCGCCTTCTTGAGATCCTCCACATGGCTCTCATACATCAGCGGATTCCGGTAAGCGCCAATCGCGGCGATCCGAATCCCCGTGCCGTCAAGCTCCTCCTTCACCTTCTCCGCGAGCTCCTCCAGCACCGTATCTCCATAACTCATATGGAAATTCAGCTCAAAGCATTCAAATCCCTTCTCCTTCAGCACCGGCATCCATTTCATGGCAAGATAGCCGGGCAGACAGGTTCCAATATGTATCTGCTTCATAATATTCCTCCATCTCCGCACTCCGCGGCTCCATCATTCCATTCTCCAAAACGTCCCTGCATGGATACGCCGGCTCACTCAAAGAACACAGGCTTCCCGGTTCTTCCCGATTCGTAGATCGCTTCCAGAATCCTGGTTACGACACAGGCCTGCTCCGGTTTCACCACCAGATCCGTCCCCTTCGTAATCGCATCCAGGAACACCTTCTGCTCCAGAACCTCGGGAAGCTCCGTCTCTCCGCTGTAGAAATCCACGCCGCCCGCCGCAAGCTCGGGCTTTTCAATGACCTGCTTATTATACTTTACCTTATTAATTCTCAGGCCGTCCTTCATATCCGCGCCCGCCTTCGTCCCGCACAGGCTCGTCTTGGCCTCGTCCACATCCAGCGAATTCAGCGCCCAGCTTGCTTCCAGGAAAATGGTCGCCCCGTTCTTCATACGGACGAATCCAAAGGCGGAATCCTCCACCGTATATTTCTCCCTGTCCCAGTCGCCCCAGGCATTCGCCGTCTCGGTCTGATCGCCGAGCTTCTTATACACGCTGCCTACGACCATCTCCGGTTCATAATTATCCATCTCCCACAGCGTCAGATCCAGCGCATGAGTTCCGATATCAATTAACGGACCGCCGCCCTGCTCATACTCATTCAGGAACACGCCCCAGGTCGGAACCGCCCTTCTGCGGATCGCATGTGCCCTCGCATAATAAATCTCCCCCAGCTCCCCGTTCTCACAAGCCCTCTTCAGATAGAGGGAATCCGGACGGAAGCGGTTCTGGTATCCGATGGTCAGAATCCTTCCGGTCTCCCTTGCCGTATCCACCATGGCCTTCGCCTCCGCGTAGGTCTTGGCCATCGGCTTCTCGCACATCACATGCTTGCCCGCCCGCATCGCGTCGATCGAGATAATCGAGTGAGAACGGTTCGGCGTCAGAACATACACCGCTTCAATCTCATCCATGGCAAGAAGCTCCTTATAATCTGTGAATACCAGGGACTCCTCCGTGCCGTATTCTTTCTTCGCCTTCTGCGCACGCTCCGGAATAATGTCGCAGAACGCGGCAATCTCCGCTCTCCCAAGCCGTTTGATCGCGGGCAGATGCTTGCCGTTCGCGATTCCGCCGCACCCGATGATGCCAACCTTAATTTTCTCCATAATAACCTCCTGTCGCCGTCTGCAGTCCGGGAATTCATCCATATTTGCCGCCTTGATTCCGGAAATTCCGTTCAAACCCGGCACAATTCCGTTCTCCGGACTGCCCTGACAATCTGTTTTTTCTGTGTCTTATCTGATTTCATTGACATTTTGCATGGTTTTATTATATAATTTTGGCAAATCTCCCGCAAGGATTATGTTGCCAATAACCCATAGGATCTTGCTGGTATTTAGTTGAACGGATATTTGACAGAAAGGAGAATCCATATGGAAACCCGATCGGATCTGCTTGCTTTGTATGAACATAAGATTATGCCGGATCAGGATTTTCCGGTACAGCTGTTACAGAATCATGTCACAACGAAAGGGTATTATTTCATGCCCCACTGGCATGAATATATCGAAATGCACTATGTACGGGCGGGAAGCACCGTGATCTCCTGCGGCCAGGAGCGTTTCGCGCCCTCCGCCGGAGAACTGGTCGTTGTCAACAGCAACGAGCTGCATTCCGGAGCGCTGGAGACCGCGTTCACCGATGTCTATGTTCTAATCTTCGATTATTCCTTTTTCGCAAAGAATTCACTTGAGAATTATGTGATCTTCCGGCATCTGATCCCGCGGAACGAGACCATCACAAAACTCTTTGAAGATATTTTCCGGGAGGACGCCTGGCGGGAGCCGGGATATAGGATGGCCATTAAGGGGCGGCTGTATGAGCTGATTGTCTTTCTGCTGAGAAATTACGCCACAGGACATCTGACTTCAAGGGAGAACGCGCGGCGCAACCGGAATCTGATGCGCCTGAATACGGTTCTGAAGTACATTGAGAAGAACTTTTCCCATCCAATCACCCCGACGGAGCTGGCCGGGCTGATTAACTTAAGCGAATACCGGTTCTGCCACCTCTTCAAAGAGGTTATGAAGCAAAGCCCCGCGGCCTATGTGAACGAAATCCGGCTAAAACGGGCGCATCATCTGCTCGCGGAAAGCGATATGTCGGTCGCGGAGGTGGCCTCCTATGTCGGGTTCAATGACTATAACAACTTCGGAAGGCAGTTTCGCAGGTTCTACGGCTGTTCGCCCAGCGAAGTCCGCAAAAAGCCGTAGCGCGCCCGGCTGAGCTCTCTGAGCTCTCCCGGCGCGCCTGCGGCCCACATGTTCAGAACTCCTTCTGTGTTATACCAGCATCGTGTTGATTGCCGTAACCAGCGCTTTGATCGATGCCTTAATAATATCCGCGTCCGTCCCCGCGCCCCAGTGGAGAACGCCGTCCGAATCCTCGATTCCGACATAGGCCATGGCCATGGAATCGGATCCCTTCTCCATTGCGTGCTCCTCATAGACGGCAATCTTATAATCCATTCCCAGTGTATCCTTGATTGCGTTGCTCACCGCATCCAGGCGGCCGTTGCCCTTTGCCGTGCTGACCGTGGTATCCCCCTTCATGCAGATGGTCACCTCCGCCTGAATTCCGCCGTTCTGCTTATAATGGCTCTCCGGCACATTCAGGGGCGCCGTCTTATTCAGGAAGGTATTCTCAAAGATCTCATAGATCTCCTCTGCGGACAGCTCCTTATGGCGGATATCCGACGCATTCTTCGCCGCATATCCCATGGCCTCGCGCATCTTGGGCGGCATCTTCAGGCCGTACTTCTGCTCCAGGATATAGCCTACGCCGCCCTTGCCGGACTGGCTGTTGATCCGGATGACCTCTCCGTCATACTGCCTTCCGACATCCTCGGGATCAATCGGCAGATACGGAACCGTCCAATGCTCACAGTTATGCTCCTTTCTCCACTTCATTCCCTTCGCGATCGCATCCTGGTGGGAACCGGAGAACGCCGCGAATACCAGCGCCCCGGCATAGGGCTGGCGCTCATACACATGCATTCCCGTGCATTTCTCATAGACCTCGCAGATCTCCGGCATATTCTCAAAATTCAGCTTCGGATCCACGCCCTGGGAGTACATATTCAGCGCAAGAGTAACAATATCCACATTGCCGGTCCGCTCCCCGTTGCCGAACAGCGTACCCTCAATCCGGTCCGCCCCGGCCAGAATTCCCATCTCCGCGTCGCTCACGCCGCATCCCCTGTCATTATGGGGATGCAGGGAAAGAATCACGTTCTCGCGGTACTTCAGGTTCTCCGACATATACTCCACCGCATTGGCAAAGACATGGGGCATCGACATCTCAACCGTAGAGGGCAGATTGATAATCGCCTTGTTATCCGGCCCCGGCTGCCATACGTCAAGCACCGCGTTGCACACCTCAAGCGCGTACTCCACCTCCGTGCCAGTGAAGCTCTCCGGACTGTATTCGAACGCGAAATTGCCGTCCGTCTCATCCGCCAGCTTCTTCAGCAGCGCGGCGCCGTCCACGGCAATCTGCTTAATCTCCTCCTTCGACTTATGAAAGACCTGCTCCCTCTGAGCTACGGATGTGGAGTTATACACATGCACCACCGAGCGCGGCGCACCCTTCACCGCCTCGAAAGTCCTTCTGATAATATGCTCTCTTGCCTGGGTCAGAACCTGAATCGTAACATCCTCCGGGATCAGGTTCTGCTCAATCAAAGCACGGACAAACTGATATTCGGTCTCCGAGGCAGCCGGGAACCCGACCTCAATCTCCTTGAAGCCGACCTTAACCAGAAGCTGAAAGAATTCTATCTTCTCCTCCAGGCTCATCGGCGTAATCAGCGCCTGATTCCCGTCCCTCAGATCTACGCTGCACCAGATCGGGGGCTTCTCAATACAATCCTTCTCCACCCATTTCCTCGATGCCTGAAGAGGCGCGTAGAAATTCTTCGTATACTTTTCAACATGCTTCATTTCCATATTCTCCTTCCTGAAAATATCTGTCCGCACAGAGCGTTCCTGTGAAACAAAAAGCCCTCCGCCTCCAGGGAGCCGTGCTCCATAGAGACGGAAGGCCATATAATACACCTTACGCGGTACCACTCTACTTCATGATATTCTATCATACACTCATCGGATACGAACCGGAACATCCGGAATAATATCCTCCCTGAATAACGGTCGGGCTCCGTCTGCGCCTACTGTTCCGGGGAAGTTCGGGCAGCTGCTCCGAGGCGAGTTCCAAGGCTTCCTTCCGCTGCCTCGCATCACCCGGCAGCTTTCTGATAGCGGGAAACAATGTACTACTCCTCATCCCTGCATGTCCTGATTATGTGCTGATGATATCTTAGCATTCTTCCCCTGCATTGTCAAGCAAAATCCGTCTAAAAATTCACCAGCCTGTGATAAATCCCGGGCAGAACCCCCTCCACATCCGGAAGATAGACCCGTTCCGATATCTTGTGAAGCCCCCTGGCCCGCGGTCCGACCAGATAGGTCGGAATATTCAGCCCGGTAATCACTGAGAACGGAATGTCATAAAAATCGCGCGGAACCGTGATGTTCTGCAGGGTCTTCTCCGCCTCCTCCGGATACATGCAGGAAAGATAGCTGATATCCGTAATTCCGTGGCAGTACGGGTAGCTCACCGTGGACAGTCCGTGTCCGGACAGCTCATCCGCTATGATACTCTCCACCGCGAATACATTGGTATCCTGATCATACGCCGTCACACACGGATAATAGGGCGGCATGATTCCGATCACAACAAGCGGCCCCTGAATCTCCGAAAGTCTTATCAGCTCCCAGATATAGAACGCTCCCGCCTTCTGCAGGCTGTCCTGATTCCGGATAATCCTGGCCTTCATCCGCTCATTCAGCTCCCTGCGCCTCTCCTCATAATCCGGGCGCCTGCTTCGGGTATAGACCTCAAGCTCCTTCAGATCCATAACAGATACCGTGAAATCCTGCCTGTCCTCCTTAATGGCCCCTAACTCCAGACAGTGCCGGTAAGCGGCAAGGTAACAGGAGCGAAGCTCCTTCATGCTCTCCCTGCAGCTCTCCTTCAGCTTCTTAATCAGGTCATGCTCCCTTCCTGCCCCGTAAAACAGGAGATTCACGCAGCAGGCGGCATACTCGGGCATGGTAGCATCGTACCCCGACTTATAATCCTTCATCATCTGAATACTGGGAGGCTGGGAGACCATTCCGCGATCCGCCGTAATCAGCTGTGTATTCCATTCAATATTGGATACCAGCTTCGCCATCATCAGATTGGCATTCAGCCCCTCCATGGGACTCGCCACATAGGCCGGAATCCCCTTGGTGACAATCAGCGGCAGAATCTTGCCAATCCCGCCCGCGCAAATCGCAAAGCTCTGATCCCGGTAGCTGGTCTCAACCTGTGCCTCACCCATCAGGCAGAGGCGGATATTCAGTCCGTACCGCTCCTTCAGGCGATCCAGCAGCAGAACCGCGCGGCGCATGCCCGAGGAAAGCTTCTCCTTATCGCATACCGCCAGGAACAGAATCCCGCACTCCGGCTCCTCCTCGTGAAACAGCGTATACAGCGCAACCGCCAGCCCTGATTTCATATCCGCGGTTCCCCGGCCGAACAGCCAATTCTCATTCTCCAGATCCTCGCGGACGGACTTATCCCCGATATCCGACTTCTTGAGCTCTTCCCGCAGCCGCTCCGGATCACAGGCACATCCCATCAGTCTGCCGTAGCTGTCCAAATCCGCCGTATCATAATGCCCGCCAATCAGAACCGTACGGCTGCTCTTTCCCTTCTTATACGCCCACACAACCGGCCGGCGCAGCCTGTCGTCCCCGTATTCCCTGCCGCAGTCGTGAGGGTGCTCCCGAAAATACCTGTGACCGCTGATTTGTTCATATATCCATTCTCCCAGTTTTGCTTCCCGGCTGCTCCCGCTGTCGCTTGGAATCGAAAGCAGAGTCATCAATAATTCTTTCACCGTCAACTCTCTCATGAATATATCCCCAATCCATCTCGTTATTTTACTGTCAGTATAACATAGAATGTGGAAAGATTCTATGGATTTTGGTAAAAAACAGACAAATTCGGGAAAGTAGTATCCCTCCCGAATTTGTCTGTTTTCCATTTTGCCCCATTTTCTTCCTTTTTTTAGTATGTGAACAGCTGCACCCAGTAAGGGGTATTGTTCACCACATAATATCCGACTCCGATTGTAGTATAGGAAGCATTCAAAATATTGGCCCTGTGTCCGGCGGAATTCATCCATGCCTGCACCACAGCCTCCGGAGTCCTCTGGCCCCAGGCTATGTTCTCGCCGGAACCCCGGAACGAGACCCCTGCCTCTCTTAACGCGGTGGAAAACGATCGTCCGTCCGGCCTGGTATGGGAGAACGAAGATACAATCTCCTTCGCGCGGACATTGGCCGCGGACTGCACATTCACATCCACAGCCAGCTCGGAAAGCCCCGCCTTCCTTCTTTCCTCATTCACCAGTCTCACAACCTGAGCCGCGAAAGAGGTATCCAGGACATCCTCTACGGAAGAATCCGGCGCTTCCGAATCCGGGGAATCCGCGTCCGGAGTCCCGGTGCCCGGAAGCTCGGCATCCGGAAGATTCGTTTCCGGAAGCTCAAGATCCGGAAGATTTGTGTCGGGAACTTCCGGCTCCGGAAGCTCGAAATCCGGAAATTCGAACTCCGGAAGATCAGAATCCGGAAGATCCTCATCGGGAAGCTCTGTGTTCGGAAGATCCTGATCCGGAAGCTCAAAATCCGGAACCTCCGTGTCCGGAAGCTCCGTATCGGGAAACTCGATGTCCGGAAGATCACTATCCGGAACCTCACTGTCGGGAGCATCGGAATCCGGGCACCCTAAGTCCGGAAGCAGGCCCGGGAGTCCCGGCAGAATCACTCCGATATTCCCTCCTATGATAATTCCCGGCAGAATCTCGGTCAGACAGCCCTGCAGAACGGTATTCTGCGCCAGAATGCTGTCCTGGCACGGCAGGTTTCCCTGCGACAGCAGGTTTCCCTGCGGCAGGATACTTCCTCCTGTTGTTCCTATGACAGCTGCCGTAAGCAGCACGATCGGCATCTTTATCATTCTGTTCCTCTCTTTCTTTTGATGCAAAATAAAGTATTTCTGTATTATTTCACATTTGTTACAATATTGTTACAAGAGCAGAATATCATATTCTCACTGCCGGATCAATGGAACCTGCTGGAAAAAAAAGGGCATCCCGTCTCATACCGCGGAATACCCTTCTGATTATCTTAGAAAAAGATTACCCTGCCTTATGCAAGCTTCGCCTTGGCAATCTCAGCCAGAGCGGTAAAGCCTGCCGGATCATTCACTGCCAAATCAGCCAGCATCTTCCTGTTAACCGTAACGTCAGCCAGCTTCAGGCCATACATGAACTTGGAGTAAGAAAGCCCGTTCATTCTTGCAGCCGCGTTAATTCTCGCGATCCACAGCCGTCTGAACTGTCTCTTTCTCTCCTTCCTGCCTGCAAAGGAAGAGGCCAGCGCTCTCATAACGGACTGCTTCGCGACTCTGTACTGCTTGGATCTGGCTCCTCTGTAACCCTTTGCCAGCTTTAATACTCTATTATGCTTCTTCTTTGCGTTAACTCCGCCTTTAATTCTTGCCATTGTATGTTCCCTCCTTCTATCGGCTTACAGATACGGTAAAATCTTCTTCATGTTCTTCTCATTGGACGGGTTCATCATCTCCGCCTTCCTGAGATCTCTCTTATTCTTGCGTGTCTTCTTCGTAAGGATATGCTGCTTTCCAGCCTTCATTCTCTTTAACTTACCTGTAGCGGTCTTTGTAAAACGCTTCGCAGCTGATTTGTTGGTCTTTACCTTAGGCATGATAATTCCTCCTTATTTCTGCGCGATGTCCGCTCTTTGGACAGCACTTCTTTGTAAATGAATCTATTTAACACATTCGGCTTCTGGCTCAAATGTAATTAACGCTTCTCGGCCAGGAACATGATCATGCTCCTGCCCTCCATCTTCGCCGGCTTCTCGACTACCGCGATATCCGAGAGCTTCTCAAAGAAATCATCCAGAATGGATCTGCTCGTAGCCATATGAGCCATTTCCCTGCCGCGGAACCGAAGCGCCACCTTCACCTTATCACCCTTGGCGATAAACTTCCTTGCCTGGTTCGCCTTGGTGTTCAAATCGTTCTCGTCAATATTCGGCGACAGCCGGATCTCCTTCACCTCGGTAATCTTCTGCTTCTTCCTGGCATCCTTCTCTTTCCTGGCCATCTCGTAGCGATACTTCCCGTAGTCGATAATCTTGCATACCGGCGGCTTGGCAGTCGGGGCAATCTTCACAAGATCCAGATTCGCTTCCCTGGCGAACTTCATTGCCTCCTTCGCTGACATAATTCCGAGCTGTTCTCCGTTCTCTCCAATCAGACGAACTTCCCTGTCTCTGATCTGCTCATTAATCATTAATTCGCTAATAGTCGTACACCTCCATGATCATAAAATGATAATATAAAAAAGGCGGATATCAGGATATCCACCTTAAGGCTCTTCTTCAGACAGATCTGCTCCATCCGGCACATCTGTACAAAATCCGATTAACCTGAGTCACTCCATGGTTCGCAGGTGAGAGGTGGATCCTCTGCTTGATTGTTCTGTGTTCGCACAGCTCCTTAACTATAACACGATCCTTTCGGACTGTCAAGCATTTTTTAACTTAAAATCTCCGTTCCTG
>CALWGS010000012.1 GCA_944380155.1 uncultured Lachnospiraceae bacterium | reverse complement strand
TGGCCGATTATGCGGCAGCCGCAGGGAAGGATAAGGCTGCCGTGGCCGAATTTGCCTCCGCAGTCCGGGCCAATGACCCTAAGGCTGCCGGAGTTCTGGATGAATTCATCCAGAACCTCTCCATCGGAGTGTCGAATATCCTGAACTGCTTTGATCCGGAGATTCTGTTCATTAACAGCTCCTTTACCCGTGAATTTCCCGATCTGTGCGAGCGCATCCTGGCCGCGCTGGCGGGAAGCGCCAGGCGGGATCTTACTCTGCTTCCCTCAAGGCTTGAGGAATCCGCAGTCCTGATCGGCGGAATTCACATCGCGGTACAAAACTACCTTGGAATCGACCACCTCTCCTTCGCCCCGGGCGAGGCTGTGTAAGGGAGCGGGCAGGGATTCAGCCGCTGCCTCTTCCTGCGCTCCCCGCCTGCTCCCTCACCCGAACTGATCCCTTAAGAACCTGACCGCCTGCTTATAAATATCAATATGAATCTCCTTATGATTTCCGCCGAACTCTCCGTCAAGCGACCACGGCAGCTCCTCCTGCGCCTCGATATCCACATGATTCACCCGCGTAGAATAGATTTGCGCATTATTGAGCTGGCCGGTCAAAAGCGCGTTCACAATCTCCTGAAGCTCCAGGAGATTCTGCGGAGTCCTAATCAGGATCATCTCAAAATATCCGTCATCCAGCTGCACATCCCGCCCCGTAATTCCCTTAAAGCCTCCCACCGAGTTCGAATTGGCGATCATTCCGTAGATGAATTCATCCGCAATCACCACATCATCATGCCGGACCCTTAAGCGGTAGCGCTTCACGCCGTACAGGCGCTTGATTCCGCTCAGAATATAGGCCGTGCGTCCCAGCATATTTTTCGCCGTCTGCGGAGTATCATAAGACACATCGGAGAATATCCCGAATGCCGCCGTATATGTAAAATACGATCCGTTCAGACACCCGATGTCGCACGGGAACAGGGTTCCGTTCACCGCGCACCACGCGGCCTGCACCATATTCTTCGACAACTTCAGGCTGTATCCGAAATCATTGGTGGTTCCGGCCGGAATATACCCAATCGGGATATCCTTCCCGCATTCCATCAGTCCTGAAGCCACCTCATTCATCGTGCCGTCCCCGCCGGAACAGACAATCCGGTCGCACGCGTTCTCCTTCGCATACTCCATCACAATCCGCTTCGCGTCAAGCGGCCCGCGGGTCGCGTAGACGATCACCTCATAGTCTGTTCCGGTAAAGACACCAAGAATATCCGCAAGCTGATTTTTAATTTTCCCCTTCCCCGCATTCGGATTATAGACAAACAGCAATCTTTTTTTCATGGTATTCCTCATTTCTGCGCGGCACTCCCGTCCGCTTCTGTCTGTATGTGCCGCGCAGGGGCAGACAAAAGCCTTATACTCCCTCGTTTCTCTCCCTCTTTCTTCTGGTCACAAGTCCGCCGATTCGGCCGGTCTCCTTTGCGGACAACGCTCCCCATCCATCCTTCAGCACCCGGTCCAACAGTCCAAGCTCCTGTGCAATTTCATATTTCATCTTTTCCTCCGGCTTAATTTCCTCCAGAATAATCGGCTTTCTCTTCTTTTTCTTCTTTTCTTCCATCCTGGCTCCTCCTGGTATTACTCGATTCCTCCGGATTATTGCCAAAGAATGGAAGGGTTATTCACTGCCGCATGCGAATCAGCCTTCTCATCCCAAAAGAGTAAAGATAGCATTCCTTAACTGGGCGGCGCGTGATTCTCTCCAGCGCCTTCTCATACAGTGCAAGCTGCGTCCCATACCGCTCGGTGAAGATTTCCTCTCCCCCGTCCGGAATGTAATCCGTCTTATAATCCAGCAGCACCAGGCCGTCCTCCTCCTCGAAATATACATCAATAATTCCCTGAATCATCAGCTGCTGCCCCGGATCCGCGGCTTCGTACCCGCATTCTTTCGCGGAAAGTCCAAGCACAAAGGGCTGTTCCCTGTGCAGTTTCCCCTTCCGCTCCGCCTCTCTGATGCGTTCCGCCAGATCCCCGGACAGGAATGCCGCCAGATCCCCGGCCCGAACCAATCCCATCGTCTGCTCCGGCAGGCGTCCCGCCGTAATCTCGGAGCGGATATACTCCCTGACCTCCCCGGCGGTCCGAACCGTAAGGAAGGGAAGTCCCTTTAGAACACGGTGATACAGAGTTCCTCTGGCCGCGCCCGTAACCGGCTCCTGCCTGCTGATAAAGCGCGGAACCAGCGGCTCTGTTTCTTCCGGAATCAGAGGACTTGCATCGGTATCAAGCCCCTGTTCCGCCTTCTTTAACTCCGAAATCGTAAGCTTCACCGGTATCCCCCTCTGTGCCTCATAAGGATATCGGTATCCGGCAATTCTCTCAATCTCCTCCCGAATCTCCGGATTATGAACCTTCTTCCCCTCGGAGAGCAGCCGCGCTCTCTTCCACAGATTCCTTTCCTGCCGCCCCGTCTCTTCCGCGGCAAGCTGCGGCGCCCGGTATTTCCGAAAGGAAAACCGCGCCCCGCTCCAGGTATCATCCTGAAGGAGCACCCCGTCTGCCCCGAAGAAGCGCTGTCCGTCCGGATGCCGGACCAGGGCCGGCATGATATCATCCAGGAAGCAGCTCCCGGCATTTAAGCGCTGCAGCAGGAATTCCCTCTCCTTCTGCCCCGCGATTCCCGTCCATTTGACCGCCTGCTTTTCGAAATTCTTCACCGCGCCGGATAAGATCAGCTTCTCCTTCGCTCTGGTAAACGCCACATACAGCACGCGAAGCTCCTCGCTCAGGGTTTCCCTTCGGATCTGTCTCTGG
>CALWGS010000011.1 GCA_944380155.1 uncultured Lachnospiraceae bacterium | reverse complement strand
CTGCTTATTAGCCAGGTCAAAGTGAATCCCCCACTTCGATTAATGGTTTGTCGTAATTACTGAGCGTGTACTTGAACTGATCCAACTCAACCACAAAATCACCTCTTTCATATATAAAATACAAAATATAAAATAAAAAACAATCTTATGCATTCCTTCCGCAGCAGAACTTATACTTCTTGCCGCTGCCGCACGGGCACGGGTCATTGGGCATAATCTTCTTGGTGCTTCTCCTGACCGGAGCTTTGGCAACCGAATCATCCCGGTTCGTTCCCGTCACCTTCGCGACCTGCTCTCTCTCCACCTTCTGCTCAATGCGGACATGCATCAGCGCGCGAACGGTATCCTCGCGTATGGAGGCCGTCATGGAATCGAACATCTCAAATCCCATGAACTTATACTCCGTCAGCGGATCCCGGTGGCCGTAAGCCTGCAGGCCGATTCCCTGGCGGAGCTGATCCATATCGTCAATATGATCCATCCACTTCCTGTCAATCACGCGCAGCAGAATCACGCGCTCCACCTCACGCAGATGCTCTTTCTCAGGGAATTCCGCTTCCTTCTCCTCATAGAGCTTAACAGCCTCTTCCTTCAGTTCCTGCATCAGGACATTCTTCTTCATGCCCTTCTTCTGTTCCTGCGTCAGCTCAACCGGCTTAATCGGAATGATCGGAAGCAGCAGATTGTTCAGCTCGTTCAAATCCCATTCCTCCGGAGCCTGATCATCGCTGATACAGCTGTTGACACTGGCCTCCACTGTCTCTGTAATCATCTTAAAGATGGCGTCGCGCATATTCTCGCCGTCCAGCACCTTCCGTCTCTCCGCGTAGATGATCTCCCTCTGTTCATTGTTGACCTGGTCGTACTCCAGGAGATTCTTACGGATTCCGAAGTTATTATTCTCTATCTTCTTCTGGGCCTTCTCAATCGCACCGCTTAACATCTTATGCTCAATCTGCTCGCCTTCCTCAAGTCCCAGTGTCTTGAACATATCCATCAGCTTCTCCGAACCGAACAGCCTCATCAGATCATCTTCCAGAGAAATATAGAAGCGGGATTCGCCCGGATCTCCCTGACGGCCCGCGCGTCCGCGCAGCTGATTGTCGATACGCCTTGACTCATGGCGCTCCGTACCGATAATCTTAAGTCCGCCTAACTCCTTCACGCCGTCCCCAAGCTTGATATCCGTACCGCGGCCTGCCATGTTCGTCGCAATGGTTACTGCACCCATCTGACCTGCGTCTGCGACAATCTCTGCCTCCAGCTCATGGAACTTGGCATTCAGCACCTTATGCGGGATATTCTTCTTCTTCAGCATCCCGCTCAGTTCCTCAGACGCCTCAATCGTAATCGTACCAACCAGAACCGGCTGCCCTGCGGCATGTGCCTCGGCAATCGCGTTCACCACCGCGTTCAGCTTCTCTCTCCTGGTACGGTATACGGCATCGTCCAGATCCTTTCTCTGCACCGGAAGGTTGGTCGGAACCTCAATGACGTCCATTCCGTATATCTCCCGGAACTCCTTCTCCTCGGTCAGGGCTGTACCGGTCATGCCGCACTTCTTATCGTACTTATTAAAGAAGTTCTGGAACGTGATGGTCGCAAGCGTCTTGCTCTCTCTCTTGACCTTCACATGCTCCTTCGCCTCAATCGCCTGATGAAGTCCGTCCGAATACCGCCTGCCCGGCATAATACGTCCGGTAAAGTCATCGACAATCAGAATCTCGTCATCCTTAACCACATAATCCTTATCCTTCGCCATCAGGTAATTCGCACGAAGTGCCAGGATAATATTGTGCTGAATCTCCAGATTCTCCGGATCCGCGAGATTCTCAATCTTGAAGAACTGCTCCACCCTCTTAACGCCCTCTTCGGTCAGGTTCACGTTCTTATCCTTCTCATTCACAACAAACTCGCCGGTCTCTTCCGCTTCCTCGCCCATAATCGCCGACATCTTAGTCAGCTCGGTCGCGGTTCCGCGCGTCATCTGCTTGGCAAGAATATCACAGGCCTCATACAGCCTGGTCGACTTGCCGCTCTGTCCGGAGATAATCAGCGGCGTCCTCGCTTCATCGATCAGAACCGAGTCCACCTCATCTATGATCGCGTAATGCAGCCCGCGCATAACAAGCTGCTCCTTATAGATTACCATATTATCGCGCAGATAGTCGAATCCGAATTCATTATTCGTTCCATAGGTAATATAGCACGCATAAGCGGCCCGCCTCTGATCATTATCCATGCTGTTCAGAATACAGCCCACCGTAAGCCCCAGGAACTCATGAATCTTCCCCATCCACTCGGCGTCACGCTTTGCCAGGTAGTCATTCACCGTGACGATATGGACCCCTTTTCCCTCCAGTGCGTTCAGATAAGCCGGAAGTGTGGACACGAGAGTCTTACCCTCACCGGTACGCATCTCGCTGATACGTCCCTGATGCAGAATCACGCCGCCGACTAACTGGACCCGGAAATGCCTCTGTCCCAGCACGCGCTTTGCCGCCTCTCTGACCACCGCGTAAGCCTCAACCATCAAATCATCCAGTGTCTCTCCCGCCGCAAGACGGCTCTTAAATTCACCGGTCTTGGCACGCAGCTGCTCATCGGACAGCTTCACCATATCCGGCTCCAGCGCTTCGATCCGGTCAACAATCGGATAGATCAGCTTAAGCTCCCGTTCACTGTGTGTTCCAAATATCTTGCTTATAAGTCCCATTCGTCTTATCACTCCTGACTGCATACAAATTTATAAATAAAACAACTCCTTCGTCACGCATTCCCTATTGTAACATTTCATCCCTGAGGATTCAACAGCTTTTTTTCCGCGCCCGCACGAAATTTACTGATTTTTAATATTTTTTACAAAACTCCCGCCCTCTAACCCTCTATTTTGTTCTCTGCACGCCAAAAAAGCAGGGGACATATCCCCTGCTTCCTTCCTGTCATATTCTGTTCTCTGTAATAACGCCCTGCGCTTAACATTCCGGTTCAATCAGACCGTAAGTATTCCCCTTGCGCTTATACACGACATTCACCTCATCCGTCTCCGCGTTGCGGAACACATAGAAGCTGTGGCCGAGAAGCTCCATCTGGACACAGGCCTCTTCCGGATCCATCGGCTTCACAGCGAACCTCTTCACTCTGGTAATATTCACGCTGTCATCCTCAGAGTAGTCATCCTCCATGAATGCCTGGTTAAAATTCGCCGCCGCCTGCTCCTGATCGATCAGCTTATTCTTATACTTCTTCAGCTGCCTCTCGATAATCTCCTCCACCAGATCAATCGAAACATACATATCATTGCTTACCTGCTCCGCGCGGATAATACTGCCTTTCACAGGTATCGTTACCTCAATCTTCTGTCTATCCTTCTCTACGCTTAACGTAATATGCAGCTCCGTGTCCGTTGTGAAATAACGCTCCAGCTTGCCAATCTTATCGTAGATAGCCGACTTCAGACCTTCTGTAACGTCAATATTCTTGCCACTGATGATGTAACGCATATGTCCTCAGCTCCTTCTTGTCTTATTCGCATGCCTCTCTATGCTGAACCCATTATACCACATCCTGTCCTCCCATTCAAGCGAAAAGAATTCACACAGCAAAATCATTTTAGCTAAAAAACATTCAAATCATTTCTTATATTTCATAATATAATGCGACAACAAAGAAATTTGTACTGCTCTGTCAGGAAGCACTTATTTTATACGATTTTACAGAAATCACAAAACACACATTCCTGCTTGACAATACTTATCCCGTGGAAATTTGGGGATATTCCACTGTTGATAATGTGGATAACTCCGTGCATAACTTTGAATTGCCGAATATACACGCTTTTTGATTGTGGATAACTTTATCCTTATCCACACCACTGGCACAGATGCCTGCGTTCTCCATCCGGAAATCCCTCTTTAATTTTGTACAATATGTACAGTTTTCCCCATTGTCCGCTAAAAAATCCACAAAAAAAATTTTTGTTAATTCGCTCAACTTTCTCAAATATCCACAACCGTTCTGACAAATCAAAGACAGGGCTAACTTGGGAGTTTCTCTTGATTTCTTCCTGTTTTTTCGATATGATTAAAGAAAATTACGTTAAGGAGGTAGTTTTTATGTTACTAGGAGCACTCGAAGGCGGCGGAACCAAGATGGTCTGCGCAATAGGCGATGAAACCGGCGCCGTTCATGAACAACTCTCCATCCCAACAGAGACACCGGACATTACGATCCCCAGGCTGCTTGAATATTTCAGGAAGTTTCCCATTGAAGCGCTCGGCATCGCGTCCTTCGGTCCCGTTGATCTGAATCCGGCATCCCCTACTTATGGTTATATTACAACAACCCCCAAACTTGCCTGGGCGAATTATGATTTTATGGGTGTATTTAAAAGGGAACTCCAGATTCCGATTGGATTTGATACCGACGTGAACGGCTCGGCGCTCGGCGAGCAGACCTTCGGCTGTATGAAGGGCGTGGACTGCGGAATCTATCTGACGGTCGGAACTGGAGTCGGCATGGGAGTCATTGCCAACGGCAAGCTGCTTCACGGCATGCTGCATCCCGAAGGGGGACATGTTCTGCTTGCAAGGCACCCGGAGGATACCTTCCCCGGCAAGTGTCCGTTCCATCCCAACTGCATTGAAAGCCTTGCGTCAGGCCCCGCTATCGAAGCCCGCTGGGGCAAGAAGGCGATTGAGCTGAAAGATGATGCGAAGGTCTGGGATCTGGAAGCGTACTACCTGGCTCAGGCGATTGTGAACTACATCGTAATCCTCTCTCCCCAGAAGATAGTCCTGGGCGGAGGCGTGATGCACCAGACGCAGCTCTTCCCTCTGATCCGCGCCAAGGTGAAGGAACTGCTGAACGGCTACCTGCATACCAAAGAAATCGAGGATATCGACCATTACATTGTCCCCGCAAGTCTGAATGACGATCAGGGAATCATGGGCTGCTTACAGCTGGCGGTTCTCGCAAAGGGCTGATATTCCCGCCGCGGCACCACATCCCCCGTTCCCAAAATAATTCTGCACAAAACGGCCGCTTCCGCTACCTTGTCAGCAATTGGTAGCAGAAGCGGCCGCAGCACTTCTTATCCTGTTATTTCTGTCATTCTGTTCCTATTCTACAATACGCCGCGCGTTAATCGGGGTACGGTAGTTCCAGGTTGATATCTTGATTCCTTCTCTGTAATTGCTTGCGTGAACCACCTTGCCGTTCCCGATATACATCGCCACATGATCCACCCGTCCGCTCGAATCTCCGTAGAAGATCAGATCGCCTGCCTGAAGGCTGCTCAGGTTCGGAGTTACCTCGGCCACTCCTGCCGACCTCGACTGGTCACGGGACACTCTCGGAAGCGTATACCCGAACTGCTTATAGACCGCGTATACGAAACCGGAGCAGTCGGCGCCGTTCGTAAGGCTTGTGCCGCCCCACTGATAAGGATTGCCGACAAACTGAACGGCATAATTTGCAATCTCCTGACCAAGGGCCACTCCCGTTGCCGAAGTATTCGGCGCGGTTACCTGTGCCGAAGAGGACGAGGAACTGCCCGAAGACGAACTGCCGGAGGAACTGCCTGCGGAAGAGCCGCCGGAGGAGCTCCCGGAAGAACTCGAAGAACTGCCGGACGCCGCAGCCTGCTGTGCGGCCTGCTGCTGCCTTGCCAGCTCTGCCAGACGTTCTTCCTCTGCCTTCCTTGCCGCTTCCTGCCTTGCCAGCTCCGCTTCTTCCTCTTCTTTGGAAATTGCGTAGTCAAAATCATAATGAATCGTGATATAGTCCTTCGACACATAGCCATAGGTCTCCTTGCCGGTCTCATCATCGACACCAAGCACAATCTGGGCCCATGCATCGAACTCTTCATTGATAATGTACTGCTCACCTAACGGAATCTGGGTTACGATCTTCTCATCCGTGCTCTGCCCCGCCCGGACATTCAGCGTCGTACAGATGACCTCGGCGTACTTCGTACATACCTCCTCCATCAGCTCCTCTGCCTCTTCGCCGAACAGCAGATATTCCTTGCTGATATAACCGCCTTCCACACTTCCCGAATTGATCTTGACCCAGTCTCCCTCAATCTCAATCACATCCGCTACACAGCCGCGGTAGAGCTTGCCCACCTTCTCACTGTCAACGGACGGGCCGCTGCGGATATTCACATAATCCGTTACATTTGCAATCGCCAGATTCTCATATGGTGAAGGAACCCTTGAGATAGCCTTCAGACGCGTTCCCCCGATACTCATATCCGTATTCACCTGGCTCGGAGATAAATCAGGATCATAATTAAACCGCGCCTCATAGTAAGAATCCATCAGCTCGGACATCCCGGCAATTCCGGTATTCATATCTATCACATTGTCAGATTCCGCTTTCGCGTCAGGAGCATTTATCGAGAACAATACAGCAGCGGCAAAACACACTGCCGCCCGTAACACATTTGATTTCTTCATTCGTAAGACCTCCGGGAAAACATGTCCAAATTGTTACAGAATTATTAAATAATTCTTGTCCATTATAGCAAACCACAACCGGCATGTCAACCCGAAAATTCTTAAGATCGCTGCGCCGCCCTGTTCTCGTTCAGGTACTTCTCCGCCGAATAGACGCAATTCGCTCCGTCCGACGCCGCTGTTACCACCTGTCTGAGCTGTTTGGTCCGGATATCTCCCGCTGCGTAGACACCGGGCGCGCTTGTCGTTCCGGTCTCATCGGCAATCAAATAGCCTCCCCGGTCCGTCTGCACGCTGTCCCGGTACAGTCCGGACTCCGGAACCGTCCCCACGGCCACAAACACACCATCCACAGCAATCTTCGAGCGTTCGCCCGTCTTCACATCTGCGATCCAAAGCCCGGTTACCTGCCCTTCCCCGCAGATCTCCTCCGCCACGGTATTCCACAGCACCTCCACATTCTCCGCCGCAAGGAGGCGGGAAGAAAGCACCCTGGCGGCACGGAATTCATCTCTTCTGTGAATCACATACACCTTACGGCAGAGCCTGGACAGAAAGATCGCGTCCTCCACCGCGACATCCCCGCCTCCGATCACCGCCGTCACTTTATTGCGGAAGAATGCCCCGTCACAGGTCGCACAGTAAGAAACTCCCCGTCCTGTCAGCTCCTTCTCTCCCGGAACTCCAAGCATGCGATTCTTCGCCCCGGCCGCAATCACGACCGTCCGCGCCAGGTACTGCGCAGAATCCTCCGTTACAATTCTCTTCAGAGGAATCCCCCCGTCCCACTCATCCGTTACTGAGAACTC
>CALWGS010000010.1 GCA_944380155.1 uncultured Lachnospiraceae bacterium | reverse complement strand
CCCTGCCGTTATAAAGATGTGCATTGACAATTCCGCAGTACACAGAACCCGTCAGAACCGAGATATCCCTCGGACGGTTCGGCATTCCTATCCGGTTCACATTCCAGTACGGCTCCGTATGAAATCCATGCTGCCGCGCCCGCTTTCCGTCCGAATCCTGATGATCGCCCACATGAATATAACTCTGATCCGTGCCGATCTCTTCCTTCACTCTGTCATACAGCGCTCCCTCCCACTTGGAGGCCCGGTATTCGCAGGAGACATAATATCGCTCAATTCCCCGATACCCGCACCTTTCCACAATGCGCCGAATCACTGTGGACGGGAGATACATATCCGATATGCAGATCAGCCGCTTCCCGGAAGATCTCAGGCACTCAACCACTTCCTTCATATAGGGATTCGCACGGCACAGCTCTTCCTCTGCTTCGATTTCCGTACTCATCACCGACTCTGCGGGAATTCCCGTCATCCGGCTGACCCTTTCGCCGATCTCACCGAACGTCACCTCGCCGCTGCCGGTCTTTTGCAACGCTTCCTTCCTGACATCCTGCTCCGCCTGTCTGCGGATCGCTTCATAATTCAGGCAGCCCAGCCTCTCCCCCGCCTTGAAGAACAAATCGGACGGCCGGGCGAACGGACGCAGAATCAGCGTATCGAAGACATCAAAGGAAATCACATCATATTCCGCCAGACGTTCAGCCAATT
Organism: uncultured Lachnospiraceae bacterium; assembly: GCA_944380155.1. GTDB lineage: Bacteria > Bacillota > Clostridia > Lachnospirales > Lachnospiraceae > Caccomorpha. The sequence continues at coordinate 2,256 of CALWGS010000010.1, read as the reverse complement.
CCCGCGGCTTTAAGATCCCCCGGCCGGCAGACTCCGGACGGGAGAAGGCGATCCTTCTTCCCGCGTCCGGTTCATAATATTCCCGCTCCAGGCGGCGCCTGCCAAATACGCCTTCCAGGTTCCATTTCAGCAGCGCCGCCCAGGAGACAGCCTGCCACAGCCGGCCGCTGTGCCGGGCGCGCAGCTCCTTATACCGTTTCTGAATCGCCGGCGATCGGTTCACCAGCCCCTGATACAGAGACAGCTTCAGATCCATTCTGACCCTCCTTGCCTGCCCGCACCCGTCAGCTCTTGCTGTTCATATAGGTGCGGTAGCTTTGGCACACCGCCTCCGGCGTCCCGTCCATCTTAAGAATTCCCTTCTCCAGCCAGATCGCCCGGCTGCAGTGACTGGTAATCGTCTCCGTCGAATGAGATACCATCAGCACAGTTGCTCCGCCGTGAATCAGCTCATGAATCCTTCTCCCGCTCTTTTTGCGGAATGCCATATCCCCGACGCTTAAGACCTCATCCAGAACCAGAATATCCTTGAAATCCCCGGCTGTCGCGATCGCAAAGCCAAGCCTTGCGGACATACCGGAGGAGAACTTCTTAATCTTCTCGTTCATGAATCCTTCCAACTCGGCGAACTCCACGATTTTCTCATAATTCGCGTCCAGGAACGCCTTGCTGTAGCCAATCAGCGATCCGTTCAGATAGACATTCTCCTTCGCCGTCAGCTCCCGGTCAAATCCCGTTCCCAGCGTCAGCAGCTGTACCTTCTTCTTATCAACCTTCAACTCTCCCTTAGTCTGCTTGAGCACCCCGGCGATAATCTTGAGCAGGGTACTCTTCCCCGAACCGTTCGATCCCACAATTCCCAGCACCTCTCCGGATCTCACATTCAGGGTAATATTCTCAAGGGCGTGCAGGATCCGATATTCATTTCTCCCCTGCAGACCGCGCACCACCCGTTCCTTCAAACTGTCGCACGGATCCACAGCCAGCTTGAAATCCATGCATAGGTCCTTTATTTCAATCACATTCGTATCTTCCATTGTCCGCTTTCCCTTTCTGTCTCCATGAGAATCCTTACCACAGATGCATCATCAGCTTATGTTCCATTTTACGGAATGCAAACAGACCAACCAGATAACCGCCGACAGCCCAGCCAATCATCAAAAGCCATTCTCCGCCGTCCGGCCACTGCCCATAGATCATAACCTTCCGGAAACAGTGAATATAGTTGTATACCGGATTATTTTCTATAAATGTCCGAATCGGTCCGCTCAGATATTCTACAGAATAGAAGATTGCGGACAGATACATCCACATCATCAGAAGAACGGAATACAGGTACCGGATATCTCCGAACAGTCCGTACAGGCATGACAGAATATAGCCGATTCCCATCGAGAACATCAGCATACACAGAAACACAACCGGCGCCAGAAGCATGGTGAAGCTCGGAGAGATCCGAAAGACCAGAAGCAGCGCCAGGAACGCGATGAAGGTATATCCAAAGTTGACCGCCGCTGTGAACACTCTTGACATCGGAAAGATGATCTTCGGCTGCTTCACCCGGGTCAGAAGAGTCTTGTTATCGACCAGCGAGGTCATTGCCGAATTCGTCGCTCCTGAGAAGAGCTGCCAGAGAATCTGCCCCGCCATCAGATACAGCGGATAATGCTCGATGCTTCGCTGAAAGATCTGCGTAAACACCACCGCCATCACAATCATCGTCAGCAGCGGATTCAGCACGCTCCACAAGATTCCCAGGTACGTCCTGGTGTACCTTCTCTTAATCTCCCTCGACGACAGCTGCCGTATCACAAACAGATACTGCTTGATTTGTTCTGTATTTATTTTCATCTTCATTCCATTCCTTCCTGGATTCTTATCTTCTCCTCCCTATCAGCTGCTTTGTTCCATACAGCAGATACTTATGGAGGATCTCCTCCCTGCGTCCCCTGTTTCCTTTCACCCCGCTCCGCGCCAGGCTTCCCTCCGGCCACGCGCTGACTCCCATGCCCATCTGCTTCGCTCCCCCGCATAGTCCAATCAGACGCCGAATCAGGCCTCTGCTCTTTTGCTCCTCCTTTGTAAAGACCGGAGCTGTCTCCCTGACCGCTCCCGCAATCACATCATCCGTGAACAGGAGTGTTCCGAAATATTTTGCTTCTTCCGGAGAGGGATTTGTCATCAGGCGCCTCCAAAGTGCAAAGCTCAGTCTCCTTCCGGCTTCTTCCCCTCTGCTTCGAGTTCCTTCCGGATCCG
>CALWGS010000009.1 GCA_944380155.1 uncultured Lachnospiraceae bacterium | reverse complement strand
TCCCGGTGCTTTGAAGTTTGAAGCGGTAGATTAAGGGGGAATTATGAGAGATCATATGGAGCTGTTCCGGCGGGGGCCGGATGAAGCCGCGCTCCTTCTTGCCGGATTCTGCGCGGGAATCCTTCTGTGTGCTGTTTTGAGTATTCTGCTCCATCTGCTTCGTCATCGTTCCGGTCAGATCATACGGATCCGCACGGGGGTGGTTCATGAAATCGGAGCAAGAGAGAGCCAGCAGGATGCGTGGGGAATGGCCGGGGGAGGAGAGGCCGGGGAGGAGATGCTTGCCGTGGTAGCGGATGGAATGGGAGGGCTTGCGGACAGCGGACAGGTCAGCAAAGAGATTCTCTCCGCCATGCAGGAGGCTTATGATCCAAAGGAGGATACGCCGCCTGACAGAAAGTTAAAGCAGCTTTTGATGCTGGCCGGTGAGAGGGTGGACCGGATGCTCGCGGGATCCGGAAGGAAAAGCGGCTCTACGCTTGCAGCCTGCATCATCCGGGGGCACAGTCTGTTCTGGCTGTCCGTGGGGGACAGCAGGATCTATCTGAGCCGCGGCGGCGGGGTGATTGCGCTCAGTCAGGATCATGATTTCAGACAGGACTTGGATCTGCTTGCCATGCAGGGCGAGATTAGCTTTGAAGAAGCGGAGACGGATCCAAGGAAGGAGAGCCTGACCAGCTATATCGGGAATGGATTTCCCAGGAAGGTCGGTTATAATAAGGAGCCTCTGATTCTGCACAGAGGGGATAAGGTGCTGATTGTCAGCGACGGGATCTACCGGGCGCTGACACAGGAGGAGCTGGCCGTATGCCTGCGCGGAAATGCGGGAGCTGCCGCGTCAAGAATCCGGCGGGAAATTGGCAGGAAGGCCCTGAAGGGGCAGGATAATTATACGGCCCTGATACTGGAGATCCGGTAGAAGCGCCGGACTCAAGGAAGAAGGACTGTCGGTTTAGAACGTGCCGCACAGGATACGGTATGGATGATTCCATTCAATCCATGATATTCTGTGCGATGTTCCGGAACCGGCAGTCCTTCTTTACAGCCTGCATGATGGAATTATGTTACCTTCTCCATCTTGGCAAACGTCGCAAGCATCTTTTTCGTGCCTGATTTCTCGAACTCGACTGTGACTTCATAGTCTCTGCCGCCCCGGGTGAGCGCGGTGACAACGCCGATTCCAAATCTCGCGTGCCGGACGGTATCGCCCACCTGATAATCGGGAGCGGTAATCGGGGCGCTTCCAAACTGCCGGACGGGCGCCGTGGAGGAAGTGTTCTGCCCGGCGGAAGTTCCGGGAGCACCGGTATTTCGTCCTACAGGACCGTGGAAGGGCCTGTCAGCCTGTCCGGCAGTTCCGGTTCCGGGTGACGGTTTGTCAAGGTTTGGAATTCCCCGCTGACTGCCCGGTACGATGCCGCCCCGCAGCGTTTTCGGAGAGCCGGACTGTGAGCGGAAGGGGTCGGAAGAGGCCCCAGGTGCCGTCATTCGAAGGGAGGAGCCGTTAAGGGAGCGGTTCAGATACGGGCTTCTTCCCGGGTTCTCGACGGTCAGAAGATAGCGGGGAATCTCGCCTACGAAGCGGGAGAGGCGATTGAACTGCGGCTCGCCCCGCAGCATCCGCTGTCTGGCCGCAGTCAGGGTCAGGCGCTTCATGGCGCGGGTGATTCCGACATAGCAGAGCCTTCGTTCCTCTTCGATCTCGGTCTCGGGATCCTGCGCGCTGATGGAGAGATAGCTCGGAAAGATCCCCTCCTCCATTCCGCACAGATACACGTAGGGGAATTCGAGTCCCTTGGCGCTGTGCAGCGTCATTAATACAACGTAATCCGCGTCCTCTTCCAGGTTATCAATATCGGCAACCAGAGCGACCTCCTCGAGAAAGCCGCTTAAGGTCGGTTCTTCCTCGCAGGATTCTTCGTAATCGGCAATCTTGTTCATCAACTCATTCAGGTTCCCGATGCGATCCTTCGCTTCCTCCTCTCCGTCTGCCATCAGCTCTTCCAGATAGCCGGTGGAGGTCAGAATCTCATCCGCCAGATCCTTTAGGGAATATCCCGGAGTGGAGAGTCTGCTTTTTAACCCTTCAATCAGAGCCGCGAAGGACTCCACCTTCTGCGCGGCCCGCCCGATTCCGGGAATCTCCCGCGCATGGAGCAGGGCCTGATAGAAGCTGAGACCGTAACGCTGGGCATAGGAGTCGATGCGATCCAGGGTCGTCAGCCCGATCCCGCGCCTTGGGACATTGATGATCCGCTTCACAGCCAGATTATCCTGGCCGTTGTCGATGGTCTTCAGGTAGGAGAGCAGATCCTTAATCTCCTTGCGTTGATAGAAATTAATGCTTCCGATTACCTTATAGGGGATGCCCTTCACAATCAGCTTCTCCTCAAGGACGCGGGACTGCGCGTTCGTGCGGTAGAGCAGTGCGTAGTCATGGTACGAAGCCTTCTGCTCACGAACCGCCTGATCGATTTCGCTTACGATTCCAAGCGCTTCGTCATAATCCGTATCATATTGAATCAGCCGGACGGGATCCCCCTTGCCGTTCTTCGTCCATAGGGACTTCTCCTTGCGTCCGAGGTTGTTATGGATCACTTCATTCGCCGCGTTCAGGATTGACTGCGTGGAGCGGTAGTTCTGCTCGAGACGGATGACCTTTGTGTCCGGATATTCCTTCTCGAAGTTCAGGATATTATAAATATTCGCGCCGCGGAAGCGGTAGATGGACTGGTCATCATCTCCGACTACGCAGAGATTATGTACCGGCCTGCCGTCCTCATCCCTCGCGTCGGCAAGAAGGCTGATCAGGCGGAATTGGGCCGTGTTGGTATCCTGGTATTCGTCCACCATGATATAACGGAAGCGCTTCTGATAATACAGGAGCGTCTCCGGGTTCGTGCGGAACAGCTCCACAGTCTTAAAGATCAAATCATCGAAATCCAGCGCATTGTTCGCCTTCAGGCGCTTCTGGTATTCCTGATAAACCTTCGCGTAGATCTCCCGGTTATAATCCCCCATTGCCCGCCGCATGGCCTCCTCCGGGCCGACCAACTCGTCCTTGGCAGAGGAGATCACCGACAGAAAGGAGCGCTCCTTTTTTTCCTTCGTGTCAATCTGCAGATATTTGCAGACCTCCCGGATCAGTGTCTTCTGATCGTCCGCGTCGTATATGGTGAAATTCCGGTCATAACCGAGCGACTCGATAAAACGGCGGAGAATTCTCACGCAGGTGGAATGGAAGGTGCTCACCCATATATTCTCCGAGCCGTAACCGACAATCTTATCCACCCGCTCCCTCATCTCTCTGGCCGCCTTATTGGTAAAGGTAATGGCCAGGATGTTCCAGGGATTCACTCCGCGTTCGTCAATCAGATAGGCGATTCTGTGGGTCAGAACCCTTGTCTTGCCGGAACCGGCTCCGGCGAGAATCAGCAGAGGGCCCTCGTCGTGCATTACTGCCTTTTGCTGTTCGGGATTTAGTGTATCAAATAAACTCATTCTTTGAACTCCTGTCTTTCATTCTTGCAAACACGTGTTTATTATAGCATGGGCGGGGGAGGGTGACAACCGGTTTTGCAGGGGAAATTCGTAAAGAAAGACTTTGACATCTGGTATTTGATACTATATAATGTAAGGGAGGTGAATGAGAATGAGCAGTCCAAACAGCAGATATGTGAGAATCATAATTGAAGCATTAAGGAAAATTGATTATATTAAGCCGGCCGATATACCGAATATTGATTTATATATGGATCAGGTGACAACCTTCATGGACAAGCATTTAGAATCCTCCAAGCGTTATACGGAAGATAAGCTGCTGACCAAGACCATGATTAATAACTATACGAAGAACAGCCTGCTTCCGCCGCCGGAGAAGAAGAAGTATTCCAGAGATCATATGATCCTGTTAATTTTTATCTATTACTTAAAGAATATTATTTCGATTAGCGACATTAAGTGCATCCTGGAGCCGCTTTCGGACTCTTTCTTTAACAGCAAGGATGAGGATATTGACCTGGAAGGGATCTACCGGGAGGTCTTTGAGATGGAGAAGGAGCAGGCGGACAATCTGTGCAAGGATGTGATCCGCAAGTTCGAGCGCGCGAGGAAGACCTTCTCGAATGTAAGCAACCAAGAGGAGAGGGAATATCTTAAGAAGTTCGCGTTTATCTGTATGCTGAGCTTTGATGTCTATATGAAGAAGCAGATCATTGAGTCCATTATCGACGGGGATCTGCTTGGCGGCAGGCAGGGGCAGAGCGAGACGGACGACAGGAAGCAGAAGTCCGCGAAAGCGGCAGATGCGAAGCATGGTCAGGGGAAAGCATGACGGCTTTCGGAATCACACAGAACATCCCACTAAACAACACATCAGGGCGGCGCAGGGCCGCCCGTTCTGATCCGCACAGTTCTCTTAGACTTCCTCGGAATCCGCTTCGGAGCCGGATTCTCCATCGGACGGAAACCGGCGGATTCTTGAGAACACCATATCATAGCCGTCATTGCCGTAATTTAACGATCGGTTCACCCGGCTGATAGTCGCTGTGGACGCGCCGGTCTTCTCCGCGATCTCAAGATAGGTTCGATGGGCGCGGAGCATGGCCGCAACCTCGAAACGCTGGGACAGGGAGAGAAGCTCGTTCACCGTACAGATATCCTCAAAAAAAGTATAACATTCTTCACGATCGTTCAGACTTAAAATAGCATCAAATAAGTAATCAACGGATGGAGTTCTGATATTTTTGCTCATTCGGTACATCTCCTTATGGTGATGCCGGGTTCCGAAGCTGATTCGGACCTGCCGGCATGGTTTTCTTACAGTAATATTTTAGCACTATGCAGTCATAACGTAAAGAGAAAAATGAAAATCCTTGAAAACGCCGCGCCGGACAGGTATAATAGTCAGAAAAAAGAACGGAGGTTTCGTATGGAACGCAGGGATAAAATCAATTATTATCTGGACATTGCGGAGACAGTCGCCCAGCGGAGCACCTGTCTGCGCCGGATCTACGGCGCTGTGATTGTGAAGAATGATGAGATTATATCGACCGGCTATGTCGGAGCTCCGAGGGGGAGAGCCAACTGCACGGATATTAATTATTGTATCAGAGAAAAACTCGCGGTCCCGAGAGGAGAGCGCTATGAATTGTGCCGCAGCGTTCACGCGGAGATGAACGCGATTATCAGCGCGTCCCGGGAGAAGATGCTTGGATCCGCCCTCTTTCTGGTCGGATTCGAGATGCCGGAGAGAGTCTATGTCAAAAATGCCAGCAGCTGTTCCATGTGCAAACGGACGATCATTAACGCGGGAATCGAAACCGTCTACATCCGGGATGACAGGGAGAGCTATCGTGTGATTGATGTTGAAAAGGAATGGGTAGAGAAGGATGAATCTCTCAATGGGGTTCGGGGATATTAAACCGAGGCAGGACCGCGCGGGCGGCAGACCTGACGATGTCTGGCCGGGCCTGCAGATGCCGGGTCTGGCCTGCTGATGTCCGGTCTGATCAGGCATTGTCGGCCCGCATCAGACCGTGCATCCGCGGATCAGAAGCTTCGGATAGTGTCCGTGCTGTCGTCAGTCGTATTATCAATGTCCTGAATCACGACATAATAGCCTGCGCCTGCCGCGGGCTGCACATAGACCCGGTCGCCCTTCTTATGTCCAAGCAGGGCACGCCCGAGCGGAGATTCATTGCTGATCCGGCCTTTGAGCGTATTCTCGCGGATCGTAGTCACAATCTTATAGGTCTCAGTCTCATCGTCATCCTCGAAATAGACCTGAACCGTGTTGTTCAGTCCGACCTCGTCCTCGCCGGAGGCATCCGAGATGATGGTAGCCGTCTTAATCATGCGCTCCAGATATCGGATTCTGCTCTCATTCTTGTTCTTATCCCGCTTCGCCGCGTAATACTCGAAGTTCTCACTCAGATCTCCCTGTGCCCTGGCCTCCTTAACCGCTTCAATTGCTTCCTTTCGGACGACCAGCTTGCGGTACTCGATTTCCTCCTGCAGCTTCTTAATATCATTCTGGGTTAATTTATCATACATGGCAGTTTTCCCTTTCTATATATACGTTCTGGACTATGTTCCGAGAACATTCCCGGTTCCTGGAATATCCCCGCAGCAGAACCGAATGCGGTGCGTCGGCATGGATTCTGATATATATGCCGGCGTTCTCACTATTATAGCGCAGGGAGAGAATTTCGTCAAATCTGACCCGCCCTGAAATTGCCTGACCGGAACCATTCCTTCATGGTCTGAAGCACCTTCACCAGCTCTTCCTCCGTAATGATATAAGGAACCATGGCGTAGAGATAATTCAGGAACGGCCTGCTGAATACCCCGCGCTCATACGCGAACTGCTGATAGCCCTTCAGCACGGACGGATCGGTGACCTCCACACAGACACAGCCTCCCATGATCCGGATCTCCCGGATCCGCGGATCGGTAAAGCCGTTCATTTCCCGGCGGGTGATTGCTTCGATTCTGCGAATCTTTTCCATATAATTCTGCTCCTCGAACAGCTCAATGGACTTTAAAGCTACGCTGCAGGCAAGGGCATTGCCCATGAAGGTCGGCCCGTGCATCAGGGCGTGAGCCGGGTTGTCATCGTAGAAGCCGTCATATACCTTCTTCGTCGCGGCAGTGAGCGCATGGCCGATATATCCTCCGGTCAGTGCCTTCCCAAGCACCAGAATATCCGGCAGCACCCGATCGGCCACGAACCGGTTCCCCGTCCGTCCGAAGCCGGTTGCCACCTCATCGAAGATCAGAAGCACTCCGTACTGATCGCAAAGCTGTCTGGCCCGTTTCAGGAAGGAGATGTCATAC
>CALWGS010000008.1 GCA_944380155.1 uncultured Lachnospiraceae bacterium | reverse complement strand
TGCATGCGGAAAGCATTGTAAGGACAATCGGGAACTGGTTCCCGGACGGAAGAAAGGACAGCTGACGCGGGAGAATGTGAGGAAGAATGGCAAAGGAACGATTGGATACCCTGCTGGTGAAGCGGGGTATCGCACAGTCAAGAGAAAAAGCGAAGGCCATCATTATGGCGGGCGAGATCCTGGTGGACGGACAGCGTGAGGATAAGGCGGGCAGCATGTTCCCGGAGACGGTACGAATCGAATGGAAGGGCGAGCCCATGAAATATGTCAGCAGGGGAGGATATAAGCTCGAGAAGGCGGTGTCGGAATACGGTCTGTGCCTGTCCGGCATGGTCTGTGCGGACGTGGGCGCGTCCACGGGCGGCTTCACGGACTGCATGCTTCAAAACGGGGCTGCGAAGGTCTTTGCGATTGATGTCGGAACCAATCAGCTTGCGTGGAAGCTCAGGACGGATGAGAGGGTTGTCTGCATGGAGCAGACCAATATTCGCCATGTCACCCCGGAGGAGATCGGAGAACCGGTGGACTTCGTATCCATTGACGTGGCGTTCATCTCTCTGACCCTGGTTCTGGAGCCGGTTCGCGCACTGATGAGGGATGGGGCGCAGATGGTTTGCCTGATCAAGCCCCAGTTTGAGGCAGGAAGGGAGAAGGTCGGCAAGAAGGGTGTAGTTCGCGACGCGGCAGTTCATGAGGAGGTTATCCGGAAGGTATTCGACTGCGCGCAGTCTTTGGACTTTTCTCCTCTCCATTTGACCTATTCGCCGATCCGCGGACCGGAGGGAAATATTGAGTATTTGCTGCATATGAAGCGGGAGCATTCGGAGGCCGGTGCATGGGATCAGATGAAGGAATGGATTCCCGGCGTGGTAGAAGAGGCCCAGGTACGATTATAGAGAAGATATATCATAACAGGAAAGGCACAGTCAGAATGGACAGATTTTGTATTATTGCGAACCGGGAGAAGGATGAGGGGCTCGCCTTCGCGGGTGAGCTGGCGGATTATATTACGGCGGGGAACGGAAGCTGTACCGTGATGGCGGATGCGTGCAGGGAGGACGGAAGCTTCACAGATACCATCCGGATTCCGGAGGACACCCAGTGTGCCATTGTCCTGGGAGGGGACGGCACAATCCTGCGCGCCGCCGCGAGCCTTGCGGGAAAGGGGGTTCCGATGTTCGGCATTAATCTGGGAACCCTGGGGTTCCTTGCCGGGACCGAGCGGCAGGGCGCGTTCGCGGCCGTGGACCGGCTGCTTGCGGATGATGTCCGGATTGAGGAACGGATGATGTTAGCGGCGGAGATCTACTCTGCCGGCAGGAAACTCTATGAGGGAGCTGCGCTGAATGATATTGTAGTAACAAGGAGCGGATTTTCCAGGCTGATTTGTGCCGGGGTCTATGTGAACGGCGAGCTTCTGGGGGAATACCGCGGCGACGGTGTTGTTGCGTCAACACCGACGGGCTCGACGGGATATAATCTTTCGGCCGGAGGTCCGATTGTTATGCCGACCGCGCACCTGATTTTGATCACGCCGATCTGTCCGCATTCTTTGAGCGCGAAGGGAATTGTGATATCCGCGGACGATGAGGTTCTGGTTCTTGTGAAGGAAAGCAAGAAGACACAGGAGGAGGAGGCATTCGCGACCCTGGACGGAAAGGAAGCAATCCGGCTTCACGCCGGGGACAGGATCCGCATCCGGCGCGCGGACACCGCAGCACGGCTGGTCAGAGTGAAGGATAGGAGCTTTTTTGATGTATTAAGAACCAAACTGTAAAGGAGAAAGGGATCTATGAAGGTGGGACGGCAGAACAAGATTATCGAGCTGATCGCCAGACATAATGTCGAGACGCAGGAAGAGCTGGCAGAGCTTCTGAATCAGGCCGGATATCAGGTAACGCAGGCTACGATATCGAGGGATATCAGAGAGCTGAAGCTTACAAAGGTGCAGGCGGAGAACGGCCGGCAGAAATATGTTGCGCTGAAGAAGGATGCCGATTTGGGGGAGAAGTATGTCAGAGTACTGAAGGAAGGCTTCGTATCCATGGATCTTGCGCAGAATCTGGTTGTGGTTAAGACCGTATCGGGAATGGCAATGGCGGTAGCCGCGGCCATTGACGCGATGCACCTTCACGGGGTGGTCGGATGTATCGCGGGGGATGATACCATCATGTGTGCGGTCAGAACCGATCAGGAAGCGGAGAAGGTCATGGAAAGCCTGCAGCGGCTGATTCGAGGATAGCGTCAGCGCTTTACAGGAAAATTGAAACGTGTTATAATTACGGGGACAATCATGCTAAAGGAGAAGTAATCATGTCAGGACATTCTAAATTTGCAAATATTAAGCATAAAAAAGAGAAGAATGACGCAGCAAAAGGAAAGATATTTACGAAGCTTGGCCGTGAAATCGCGGTGGCCGTGAAGGAGGGAGGTCCGGATCCGAACAATAACAGCCGCCTGAAGGATGTGATCTCAAAGGCCAAGGCCAACAATATGCCGAATGATACGATTGACAGGAGCATCAAGAAGGCCGCGGGCGACGCGAACGCGGTGAATTATGAGTTTGTAACCTATGAGGGATACGGTCCGAACGGAACGGCGATTATCGTGGAGGCACTGACGGATAACAAGAATAGAACCGCTGCGAATGTGCGGAATGCCTTCTCGAAGGGCAACGGCAATGTCGGTACGCCCGGCTGCGTGTCTTTTATGTTTGATAAGAAGGGCCAGATTATTATTGACCGGGAGGAGTATGAGGGGGATTCGGATGAGCTGATGATGACGGCTCTGGACGCGGGAGCGGAGGATTTCTCGGAGGAGGAGGATTCCTTTGAGATTCTTACGGATCCGGATTCACTTGGAACGGTTCGTGACGCGCTTGAGGCTGCTGGCATTCCCATGGCGCAGGCTGAGGTTACCATGATTCCGCAGACCTGGGTGGATCTGACGGATGAGCAGGATGTGAAGAGTATTAACAGAACGCTGGATCTTCTGGAGGATGACGATGATGTGCAGGAGGTATATCATAACTGGAATGCTCCGGATGAGGAGGAGGAATAGAGGGCGCCTGGCAGAATACATGGGAAGGAGATTGGATGTTAGTCAGCCTTCATGTTAAGAATTTTGCAATCATTGAAGAAGAGGAAGTATATTTCGGGGATCATCTGAACATATTAACAGGAGAAACAGGTGCAGGCAAGTCAATCATCATCGGTTCGATCAACGCTTGTCTGGGAGGTAAGGTATCGAAGGATCTGATCCGGAAGGGAGCGGATTATGCCTCTGTGGAGCTGGTGTTTCACACAAAGGATGAGAAGGTTCTGGACAAGCTCAAGGGGCTTGATATTGAGTGTGCGGACGGGGATGTTATCGTATCGAGGAAAGTGCTTGCGAACGGAAGGACAACGGCAAAGCTGAACGGCTCCGCGGTTACGGCATCCATGCTGAGGGAGGTTACCGCGCTCTTAATTGATATTCACGGACAGCATGAACATCAATCCCTGCTGAATAAGGCAAAGCACCTTGAGCTTCTGGATCGCTTTGCGAAGGATGCGATTGGAGATCGGAAGGAGAGGGTTAAGACCCGGTACGAGGAATACGCGGCGCTCAAGAGGGAGCTTGCCGCGTCTGCGATGAATGAGGACGAGAGACTGAGAGAACTGTCTTATCTGGAATATGCGATCTCCGAGATTGAAGCGGCAAAGCCGGTTCCCGGTGAGGATGAGGAGCTGTACGGACGGCATAAGAGACTCGCGAACGCGGCTCAGATTGCCCAAGGCATGGCGGATGTGGGCCGGCTGACAGGGGATTCGGGAGCGTCCGATCAGATCGGGCGGGCCGTCAGGCTGATGACCCGTTTGTTGGAATATGATCCGGATCTTTCGGATTTGTATTCGCAGCTTTCCGATCTGGAGGGCCTGATGAATGATTTCACCAGAGATCTCGCCGGGTACCTCTCCGAGCTGACCGATTCCGGCCAGGAATTAGAGGAGGTCGAGGAGCGGCTGGATCAGCTCAACCGGCGGAAGTCCAAGTACGGACCGGAGATCAGGGATGTGCTTGCGTGGCTTGAGAAGGCAAGGAAGAAGAGGGATCGCCTTCTTGATTATGATTCGTATCTTGCGGATCTGAGAAACCGGACCGCAGCCTGTGAGAAGGGGCTTGAGTCAGAGTGCAGAGAGCTTTCCGGAATTCGAAAAAGGAAGGCGGCCGAGCTGTCGCAGGTCATGAGAGAAGCTCTCATTGACCTGAACTTCCTGGATGTCAGATTTGAGATGGTATTCGCGCCGGATACGGATTATACGCCGAACGGGATTGACGATGCGCAGTTCTATCTGTCAACCAATCCGGGAGAAGAGCTTCGCCCCCTCTCCAAGGTGGCTTCCGGCGGCGAACTTTCCAGGATTATGCTTGCGATCAAGTCCGTTCTCGCGGATAAGGATGAGATTGAGACTCTGATCTTTGACGAAATTGACGTGGGCGTCAGCGGGAGGACGGCGCAGAAGGTGTCGGAGAAGCTTGCTGTCATCGCGGGCCCGCACCAGGTGATCTGCATTACTCATCTGCCCCAGATTGCCGCAATGTCGGATACGCATTTTATCATTGAGAAGGAATCCAACGGCGCAGGAACGAGGACAACCATCCGCAGACTGGATGAAGAGGGCTCGGTGGAAGAGCTCGCGAGGATACTCGGCGGCGCTAAGATTACGGACACGGTGCGGGACAATGCGCGGGAGATGCGTTCGCTTGCCCTGCATAGCAAAAACTGTTAGAGTCGAAAGAATGGATATGCATATACTAGGAAGGATATACGAAAGTATATCCTTTTTTTATCGCTGTGATATCGAATGAGAGGAGCAGTGCGCGATGAATGATGAAGAAAATGCAAAAGAACCACGGTATGAGCTGCGGCGCAGATGGTACCGGGCGGGACTTCTGGCAGGAGCGGCAGCCGGTCTGATGCTCCTTGGATTCCTGATGATAGCCGGCTATAAAAACAGACTGCCCGATGAGCTGAATCTCCTTGCGGGAAGCGAAGAGAGCTTTGATTTTAATCTGCCGGCGAGCGCGGAAATTGTGCCGAACATCAGTGTGCTCTCCGGTTCGGACAGCAACGTTCCGGACGAGAGTCTTCACCTTGATTTTAATGAACCCTTCACGATCCGATCCGGAGGAACAGGATCTTATACCGCGAACGTGAAGCTGTTCGGGTTCTTAACGTTAAAGCAGATTGCGATCGGCGTGATTGATCCGGTCAGCGTGATACCGTGCGGGAATCAGGTCGGGATCTATCTGGAGACGGATGGGCTTTTGGTACTCGGAACCTCTCCGGTTGCCGATGCCTCCGGCAATGAAACGGAACCGTGCCTGGGACGTCTGAAATCCGGGGATTATATTCTTGCGGTGGACGGGGTTGCAGTATCGGGAAAGGAGGCCCTGATTGAAGCGATCAACCGGTGGGATGGCGGGGAGATTACTCTGCTGGTCCGGCGCGGGGGGAGCGAGGTATCCGTTCGTGTCACCCCGATCCGCACGGCGGACGGCAGCGTAAAGATAGGAGCCTGGATCCGGGACGATACACAGGGAATCGGAACGATGACCTATCTGACACAGGAAGGGGGATTCGGAGCCCTGGGACACGGGATCACGGATGTGGATACCGGATTATTGATGGAAATCGGAGGAGGGGAAATCTATGATGCCGAGATCATTGGAATTGTGAAAGGAAGTCCGGGAAGTCCGGGGGAGCTTTCCGGTATCATTCATATGACAGATTCCATGAGACTTGGAGAGATTACGGCTAATACCGGGCAGGGAATCTTCGGACAAATCACCTCAGAGGACGCGTTTCAAGGGGAGCCTGTGGAAATCGCGCTGAAGCAGGAGGTGGTAAAGGGCAGTGCTTCGATTCTGTGCGCAGCCGGGGGCAGCGTCAGGGAGTATGACATCGAAATCGAGGAGATTAATCTGTCGGGGAAATCCTTGAGCAAGGGACTGGTCATTCATATTACGGATGAAGAACTGCTCGAGCTGACGGGAGGGATTGTGCAGGGCATGAGCGGAAGCCCGATCCTACAGAACGGAAAGCTGATCGGAGCGGTGACCCATGTATTTATCCGGGATTCGACCAGGGGATACGGCATTTTCATCGAGAATATGCTGGAGCCGCTTGGATCGTGAAGCGTGAAAACAGGATCTTTTGTCCGGGTCTGCCGCAATGAGGGAAAGGAATGGGATCAAGAGCGGGGTTGAAGAATTTCCGGTGGTTTTGTATAATGGATCCATTCTGAGAAAGGAGGCACCGGATGCGAACATACAGATTGGCTGTTTTTGAGGATGACGATTTGGTACAGAAGGAAATCGGCCGGCTATGTGACAGGATTCTGGAGGAAGAAGGAATCGCTCATACGATTACATGTTTTTCCTCGGCGGTGGCTCTGGAGAATGTTCTCAGGACGGGAGAGCCGCTGTTTGATCTGCTGATCCTGGATATCGGGATGGAAGAGATGACCGGAATGGAGCTGGCTCTTAAGCTGAGGAGCCAGAAGAACCGGGTGAGTATCCTTTTTGTCTCCGGCTATGAAGAATATCTGAAGGAGGGTTACCAGGTGCAGCCGGTGCAGTTCCTGCTCAAGCCGCTGAAACCGGAGGAGCTGGCGAGAGCCCTCAAGACCGACTGGGAGCTGAACCACAGCCCGAAGATCCTGCTGCTTCAGAAGGGAAGCAGGGGACTTCAGCTGGTGCTGTCGGAGATTCTGTATATGGAAACCGGACTGAATCACAGTACGCGGATCCATCAGGCCGATACAGAGTACACCTTTCCCATTTCGTTGACAGAGATGATGAAGCAGCTTCCTTCCGGCACATTTACGCGCTGTCATAACAGTTATCTGGTGAATCTGGAGCATGTTAGGAGGATGGAACGGACCGGATTCTATCTGGATGACGGCAGTGAGGTTCCCATCGGAAGGAAGTACTATAAGGAGTGTCAGAAAGCGATTATTGATTACGTGAATCAGTAGAAGAGAGGGCAAGGGCATTTGAAGCGGCAGGAAAACAGGGCTGTGCTTGCGTGGCGTGGAGCCGCAAGCGCAGGTCTGGTTTCATCGGCAGACAGGGCGTATATGAAAGCCCCGTCCCTCGTCCTACGCTC
>CALWGS010000007.1 GCA_944380155.1 uncultured Lachnospiraceae bacterium | reverse complement strand
AGATTATACTCTGCCATCAAAGAAGCCTCCTCATCGCTGTGGGTCTGATAGGTCTTGGCAGGCTTCCCTTCCTCCAGATGCTCCTTTAAGCCATTCAAAAGCACAAGCTCCTGTGCGAGCGCCTTATCATTCTTCGCGCCCCTTGAAACCCTTGCGATCCTTCTCTCAAGAATCTCCAGATCCGAGAAAATCAGCTCCAGATTAATGGTCTCAATATCCCGCAGAGGATTCACCGATCCATCCACATGAATAATATTGGAATCCTCAAAGCACCTCACCACATGAACGATCGCATCCACCTCACGGATATTCGAAAGGAACTGGTTCCCCAGGCCCTCTCCCTTCGACGCACCCTTCACCAGACCCGCAATATCAACGAACTCGATCACGGCGGGAACCGTCTTTTCCGACTGATACAGATCCGTCAAAACCTGAAGCCTCTCATCCGGAACGGCCACAATACCGACATTGGGATCAATCGTACAAAACGGATAATTCGCTGATTCCGCCCCCGCCTTCGTTAATGAATTAAACAGTGTGCTCTTCCCGACATTCGGCAGGCCTACAATACCTAACTTCATAATCTATTCCATCTCCTTCATTCTTCTTGTGTGCAACACTTCCTTCGCCGCGTCATCCCGTATCCCCGGTAAGACTCCTCACATCCTGTCTTACAGCGCCGCGCGCCGGATCCGATGCGACAATCCGATTATATCACAGCGGCTCCAAACCCTCAAGAGGGGAATCAGCCGGTGACACAGAAAAAATGCCCTCAGTGACGGCCTCTCTGACAACGTCACTTAGAGCATGAATCTTCTGCAGATGGTTTTCCTTTACGGAATCACAACACTCAAATACACCGTTCCCGCGCTGTGATAGGTCTCGGGCTCATAGCCCATAATCTGAAGCTGAAGGGACGCGCCGGATTCCGGCACCGGACCAAGCCGGACGGAAGGAACGTATTCGCCGGGCCTTAGCAGGCCGCTCTCTCCCAGTATCTCCCCATTCTCATCCAGAACCCGTACCTTCAGCCATACGGAATTGCTCTCCGGATTCGTCAGATAGAGGAAGACGGCGCCGTCCCTCACCTCGGGCCGTCCGCACAGCGCCGTCTGATAGACCTGGGCATCCAGAACGGAATAACCGTCCCCCTGCGTCAGGGCGGGCGTTCCCTCCAAAGCCTCCGCTTCAAACGGCGGAGGCGTGAATTCGGCCCTGCGGGCGGAGGGAAATACACCGCTGAATGCCAGAACCATAATCCCAACTGAAATCATACAAAGCGCCAAGGCCAGGAACAGGGGAAGGTTCTTCCCGGCTCTTCCCGTCCCATCCTGCTTTCCCAAGTCCGTCCGCCCCCTTCCCGAACAGATCAGTTCGATCCGATCGAAACCGTGATCTGTCCGATGGTGCTGAAATCCGTTACGGACTCGGCCAATGCTCCGGACAGGGTCAGCTCCGATACAGCAGAAGGAGCATCTGCTACTGCCGTTCCGACTGCCGTGGCCAGTTCCAATGTACTCTGGCTGAAGCTTCCGCTGATCCCCTCATATCCGGAAGCCGCCTGGAAACTGAGCTGCGCCGTTACCGCCGCATTCGAATGATTGATCACGGTAATCGTGTTCCCCTGAGCACTCCAGCTGCCCTGCGCAGCCTCCTCATATTCATGAGTCGCCGGATTCCATGTACTGGCACCCGTTTCCGAATAAGTAAACTGCATATCGCCCCAGGATACATCAATCTGATATACGGTTACCTCCTCGCTGCTGCCCTGATACCGGGCCTGAACGTCAATGTTTGTCGTGTCCGGAACGGAAGTAATCGTACTTTCTGCAGCCAGGACCGATGCGTGGGAAGCCAGTGCCAGCAGCATGGACGCCGCCGCAATACGATATTTCATCTTCTTCATGGTCAATCCTCCTGAAAATTATTTATTCGCCGGCATTTACTGTCGATGAATCGGTGATCGTGACTGTTACGGTTCCAATCGTAGTACCATCCGTAAACTCCCCGGGATCGCCGGTCAAGGTCATGTCAGAAGACACAGACGGCGCGTTAGAAGGGTTGTTTAAAGACGCTCCCTGGGAGGCATCAGCCAGCGTGAACGTGCCGTTGGTTGTTCATTTTCATCAGTGAAAGCACCGGTCACGTCATCAATTCCCAAATCCTCCATATAGGAACCTTCGAAGCGTATAAATTTATAGCTCACATCCACATCCACATTGCCGTTGTTGGTCACTGTAATCTGATTACCGCCTGAACTGTAGAGCTCCCAGCCGCTCCCCTGGTAGGTGTGGGTTTCCGGATCCCAGGTGCCTTCGTCATAGGTAAACCACATCCAGCCCCATGTTACCTCCACCGAAATGATCTGGTTGTTATACCCACATACGGTGCAGGTGAGGGCATCATCATAGGTGTGACTTTCAGTCTCTGAATTGCCGCAGACCGTACAGATCAGAGTGTGGCTGGTACCGTCCGTTCCCGTCACGCTGTAGTTGTGGTTGCAGTCGTCCACACGGACATTGTGCAGTTCCAGTCCTGATAGATCAGTGACCAGGGAACCATCGGACTGGTCGTAGAAAGCCTTGCCTTCTCCCAAGAACTCCTGCCACGATTGGCCACCCGTCCGCTCCAGGTGTTTAAAAGACCCGCCATAGAAAGTTGCCGTTGCATCAGATGACAGGTAGATATCCTTAACATGCGCGGAACTAGCATACTCCTCATATTGAAAATTAACGTTTTCTACCGTTATACGACTATCCTCTCCCATATGAAACACATTCTGTATCGCGTAAGAGTTTGTAATCATTCCACTAATAGTAGTATTTGAAACAGTAATAGAAGCATTTTGACAATAAAACACATTGCCTCTCAAGCTCTGTGTATCAAACTCATATGTACCGCCATTCAGTTGCAAAGAACCGCCATAAATGCTAACATTGTGTGAGTCCATGTAAAGCCGACTTGAAGAATTCCCATTTCCCTCAATCGTAAGCTCTGCCAAATCCTCGATGATAAGTCCACCGCGACGCAGTGAGAGTGTTTTCCCGTTCAGGTTGAGGGTAATGCTGCCACTATCCAAAGTGACGCTGCCTACCTGAGGAGCATCATCCATTGAAACGTCGTCCAGAAGCGTTACCTTTGTGTCCGTACCGTTCGCAGCAATCAACGCATCCCGGATGTACCTATAGTACTGGTCCTCTCCAACCTGAACGACGGCTCCGCATACACAGCCGTTTTCACCTGGTTCATGCGTCCCTGTTATATCGTAGCCACAGACTGTACAGCTACGCTTATGGGTTGTGTCATTGACATACTCATAACCTCCCCATTGATGAGGTTCCTCAAAAGAACCATCACACTCGGTACAGGTGACGGTGTGGGTATCTCCGTTTTGGGTGTAACTATAGGAACAGTTTTGGGTTTCTTCATGGCCGCAGTATATGCACGTACTTTTGTGCTGTCCGATTCCATTGGCAGAGCTGGTGCCATGTGTGGTGTTGGTCCAGTCGCCGTAGACATGTTCTTCACAGGGGCCCACCGAGACGGCCTGATTGAAATAGAATTGGCTCTCATCCCGCTCAATGGGGCTGCCATCGGAATCATAGTAACAGCAATTCGGGGCCAGCAGCTGGAACACGTTCTGGTAGCGCTCGTTTCCGGAAACAATTCCCAAGGAAGCATTTACACTCCCTGCAACTCCAACCTGAAAGGTACCGCCGGAAAGCTCCACGTCACCGGTGGTATCAATGATTAATCCGCCACCCATTCCATAAAGTAAACCGCCGGACATATAAAAGTTTGCATTATCCGTCACTTCCAGGGCGACGTTGTCGGAGGATACTCCCCTGTTCCTTATGTAACCGCTTTTAAAGTTCACCGTACCATTGCTCACGGTGAGTGTCGTTACGCCAAGTCTCTGCAGGGTATGAAGCGTATAGCCGTAATCTCCGCCGTCTGACTCAATGGTGACGGTGCCCGGCGCTGAGAGGACATAGGCATAGGCGGTGCTTCCATACATGCTAAATTCTTCCTCATCCCCCAGAAATATCAGGCTGCATGCCTGCCCACTGCCCAGCCCTTCATTGATTCCTGGAACAACCGTTCCGTTAGTTAGCGTTGTGCCGTTGATTGCCTCATCCAGGGAATATAAATTCCACATTTTATAGGGATCTTGATATATGAGGCGGACCAAAAGATTCGATGATGCCGCCAGCATCATTCCTCCCCCAAGCTGCACCGTTACCTGCAGGGTTTCCGCCCCATCCGCAAGGACATACCCTTCCGGCAGGTTTGCGGTAAAAAGATAACTTCCCCTCAAGGTTCCCTCCTCCGGATACGCGTCACAGTACCAGCCGCCAAGGATTAGAGCGTCTTCCCGGCTTTCGCTGCCGGATGCGGTTCCTGCCTCGTAAAGAACCGCCGAAATCTCATCCGGAAGCAGTTCCGCGATGTCCTGAACGCTGAGAGGGGTCTCCAGGCCGGAGTCTGACAGGTTAAGAAGCCAGGCATCCCCGTCCTGCAGAAGTCTCTCATCCAGATCCACCCATGTCCAGGAACGGACGGTTCTTTGCAGGATCTCAGATTTCTCGGAGTCCTCCGTTCCGGAAGAATCTTCTGTTCCAGAAGGGTCTTCTGTTCCGGAAGAATCTTCTGTTCCAGAAGGAACTTCCGCTCCGGAAGAGTCTTCCGATTCGCCGCAGATTTCACATACATAGGTGCAGGGGCTTCCGGCCGTTCCTTCGCTGTAGCCGCAGGCTTCATCATGGACATGACCGCACTCCGGCACCGTTGTGATACAGCCGCTTTCCTCACTGCATATGTGGCTGCATTGTGTCGGTTCCTCCTTCGTTATGCCTCCCTGCGTGACAACACTTCCTGAAATATCCGGAAAACACCCCTCCACATGCTCATGAACACACTCTATGACCTCTCTGTAACACGCCTGCGTGTGCTCATGCGCGCACTCTGCCTCCGGAACGGACTCGGCATACCCGCAGTCCTGCGTATGCTGCGGATGGTGCTCGCACAGCCCGGAACCGGCTGCCGCGCCGACCTGGACCTGCGGGCTGAATACGCACAGGTTCCATACCATGACCGCCGTCACCAGGATGGAAACCCATCGTTTTCCTTTTTGATTTCCCATTTTCATATCCTCATCCTTCCAACTATTTGCTAAAAAGATACCACCTCCAGGTTATCAGATTACGAAAGTCCGGCTTGTGGACGAAACGCCCCATGTGCTATACTATATCCGGCGCAGGTGCCTCCGCATTCTGGTGATACAGGCCGCAGGCATCCATGGACAGACACAATGCACCGGGCGTAACCGGCAGCAGACCAAAGCTGGTGACTCTCATTCCAAAGGAATACAGTGCGTAATCGTGATCGGAATACCAGATCAGCCGTGCCTCCGGATTATTTTCCTTGATCCGCTGAATGATCTCCGGCGCTTTCGGCCCGTTGACCACTGCCAGCATAATCAGGAAAGGGTTGCATCTGACCCGTTCCAGGAAGCCGGGAAGATCTCCCGTATAATCTTCAATCAGCGGCCACTCCTGTCTGGACAAGATCAGTTTCTTCAATTCGGGTTGAAAATACTTCGTCTCATCAGGGTGTTCGCCATAAATTACGATACGCTGCAATCCCTGTTCCTCCTTTCGTCTGCTGTAACTTTTTTGCCGCCTTCTTAACAACTATACCATGCCCGCATTCGTGACTGCAACCGGTTTGGCCGAACGGTCACGACAGTGCGCAAACGGTATTGTCAAGTAGAAGTTTTCTTATTTCTTGGAGGTGTTTTTGTGCGTTTTGCCATAGTGGATGATCTGCAAAGCGATCAAAGAAGACTGACGGAATTGATTGAAAAAGACTATGAAGGACGGGATGAGACCGTGGAGATTTCCTGCTTTGCAAGCGGGGAGGATTTCCTTGGCGCCTTCCGGCCCGGGAGGTTCAGCGCGGTGTTTTTGGATATTGTGATGGAGGGAATCGGGGGGATGGAGACGGCGCGCAGGATCCGAAAACAGGATGAGCGGCTTCCCATTCTGTTCACCACAACGGAGCCGGGCTTCGCCATTGACGGGTATGAATTCCATGCCCTCCAATATCTCCTGAAGCCGATCCAGCCGGATAAGCTCGCCCGCGCCCTGAAGGAGCTCAGAGAGGCGCTTGCCGCGCCCATGTACATTGAAGTTCCCGTCGTAATAGGGTCTTCCCGCGCCGTTGCGCGCCCGGTTCTTCTGGATGAGATCCTCTATGCGGAATCCGTCAACCGCTGTGTGGTGATCCATACCGCCGGGGAGGATCTCAGCACCGGCCTGAGCCTTGGAGAATTGCAGGAACGGCTCCCGGCTCCCCGCTTCTACGAGTATGGACGCGGACAGATAGTGAATCTGTCCCAGGTGATTTCGATTCTGGAGAACGGAGAGATTCGGATGAAGAACGGGCAGACGCTGTATTGCAGCCGCCGCAGACAGAAGGAAGCGCCCCGCGTCCTGGCGGATTACCTGTTCGCCCAGTTAAGAAAGAAGGTGATCGTATGAGCTGGGGCATCTTCTGGGCGGCATTCTGGTATGAGATGATCAATATGCTGGCCTACCGCATCTTTGCCTATTATCCGTTCCGCAGGCAGCTGCGGCTCCCGGTGTGGGCGGTGGCGGCGCTGATCGGCGGCACCCAGGCGGTGCAGTCAGCAATCTACGGGTATCAGATGGCGAACGGGCTTCCCACCCGCACATCCGAGCTCGTGATGCCGGCGGTCTGCCTGCTCATCTACCTTGCCTGCATTCGAGCGGATGTGTGGAAGCTGCTGTTTTTGTACATCTTTGTCATTGACTATGGAGTCATTGTGCGGGGCGCGGCCTATTTTGCGGAGGCCAGGCTGTTCTACTCCCCCGGCATGACATTTGATACCATGCGAAGCGCCCTGATGTCCTTCGCCGTATTTGTCATAACCGTACCGTTCATGCTGCTGTTCCTGCGCAAAACGAAAGATCGCGTGTTCCAGACCGACGCGCCGATGCTGTGGCGAACCATCTGGCTGCTGCCCGCCTCCACTACGGGAATTGCGTTCTTGTTCACCGGCAGCCTGGACGTAGAGAATGTGCGCCAGATCCGCTTCCTGTTCGCCCGCGTGCTGTTGATTCTTGGGATGTTCGTGGTGTATTACATTCTGGTGAAGTCGCTGGATATGATCCGCAGGCAGGCCGCTCTGGAGGAGAAGAATGCCTTACAGGAAACCATGCTGGCGATGCAGCGCACCCAGTACAGCCAGTTATCGCGCCACATGGAGGAAACCCGCCGGGCCAGACATGATCTGCGCCAGCGTCTGACCCTGATTCACAGCTATCTTAAAGATGGCAGCCAGGAGGCGCTCCGGGAATATCTGGAGCAGTACGAACAAAGTCTGCCTCCGGATGTCCATCAGACCTTCTGCCGGAATTACGCCGTGAATACCCTGGTGAGCTATTACCGGGAAGAAGCACATCAGGAAGGGATTGATTGTTCCGTTCAGATAGAATTCGCAGAGACATTGATTATCAACGAGGCGGAGTTCTGCGCGATGCTTGGGAATCTTCTGGAGAATGCCCTGACCGCCTGCCGGAAGGTCAAAAAACGCGCACCCTTCATCAAGGTGCGCGGCAGACAGGAGCCGGGACAAATTGTGGTTACGGTGGATAACAGCTATGAGGAACCGCCCGTAACCGACGGGGAGGAGTTCCGCTCCACCAGCCATGAAGGCAGCGGCACGGGCACCGCCTCGGTGAGAGCCATCGCCGCCCATTACAGGGGCCGCGCGGACTTCCGCTATGACGATCAGGTCTTCTACGCCTCCGTGGCACTGTTCCCGGAGTAAGCCTAAGGGCCCCGGACCTAAAGTTCCATGAACTTTAATTCCGGGGCCCTTAGTTCCAATGGACTTCCGTTCCAGGGACTTCAGTCCCTTGATTCCACTACGATGAGAATTCCCTCATCGAAGCAAACCTCAGCCGCCTCTCCCGTGATCTCATTGCTCACTCCGAACCCGCCCCGGATTCTGTGCATGGTACAGCCGTCAAGCGGATACTTCACCCCGCGAAGCGTAACCGGCCTTACGATGTCTGTGAGCGGAATCAGGGAGAGGTAGTCCCCCCATGCCTCCTCTCTGCGCAGGGTGAAGCTCCGATTGGCCAGCCGGATCCGGTTCTTTTCGTCGATCATGCAGCAGTTCCGGCCCTGCATAAGAGCCTCCTCCATCAGGAAGAGATTGGCCATCATATGATCAAAGCGCGTCCCCGTCCCGCCGAGAATGACGATTTCCCCGCTTCCAAGCGTGAACGCGGCCCGGACCGCGATCTGCGTATCCGTATCATCCTTCTCGGGACAGTATTCCCGAAGCGTAACTCCGGGCCGGTTCCGGTACGCGGCAAGGACTTCCGGGTTCACCGTATCGAAGTCCCCGACCAGGTACTCCGGAACCAGCCCCAGGCGATCCGCGGTCTCAAGCCCCTTATCTACGGCAATCACATGCCCGAATCCGCGTCCCGCAAGGTAGTCCCTCGCGAACGCGGCGTCTATGCTCCCGCCCGTGATAATTAAAATATCCTGATTCTGCGTCATAACAGAGACTCCTTCTCACAGGCTTCAAAGATTTTCTGGAAGCCCCTGACATTCTCTCCGATATCCCCTCCGAAGACACTGGTTCCCGCGACGATGACATCGGCGCCCGCCCGGATGACGTCCTGCGCGTTGGACAGTCCGATCCCGCCGTCCACCTCAATTTCAAACGACAGTCCTCTCTCCTCGCGCAGTCTCTTAAGCTCCCGGATCTTGCCAAGGGAGGCAGGGATGAATTCCTGTCCGCCGAATCCCGGATTCACGCTCATAATCAGTACCAGATCGACCTCAGACAGGATATAATCCAGCATACACAGCGGGGTGGCCGGATTCAGGGCAACCCCGGCCCTCGCTCCCAGCTCGCGCACTCCGGTGACAATCCGGTGCAGATGCCTTACCGCCTCTACATGAACGGTAATCAGATCCGCCCCGCTCTCCCTAAAGTCCCTCAGATACCGCTCCGGCTCCTCAATCATGAGATGCACGTCCAGCGGCAGCCGCGTACAGGCTCTGACTGCTCTGAGCACCGGCATTCCGAAAGAGATACTGGGAACAAAATGTCCGTCCATAACATCAAAATGAAGGTAGGACGCGCCTGCCTTCTCTACATTCGCGATTTCCGCCGCCAATCGGCCGAAATCGACCGCAAGAATTGACGGTGATAACCGGTACTTCATCTTGTACCCCTTTCTAAAGCGTGTCCGATCATTCCTTCCCGCTTTAATATCGTTTCTTGTTCTTCAGCTCTTCATACATCTGACAATAGCTTTCATACCGTTCAGTTCCAATCTGCCCCAGGCGCACGGCGTCCTTCACGGCACAGTCCGGTTCGTCGATATGCGCGCAGCCGGCGAAGCGGCAGCGCTCCTCATACGGCGCGAATTCCGGGAAATACATTCTCAGATCTCCTTTGTCCATATCGGGAAGGTACAGGGAGGAGAACCCGGGCGTGTCCAGAATGTAGGTCTCCTCCCGCACCGGAATGATCTCCGTATGCCTGGTGGTATGACGGCCCCGCTTAATCTTCTCGCTGACGCTTCCCGTTTCCATTCCCGCTTCGGGCTGAATCAGGTTGGTGAGCGTTGACTTGCCGACTCCGGAGGGGCCCGCAAGGATGGTGGTCCGGCCCGTCAGAAGCTTGCGGAACCGGTCAATGCCTTCTCCCGCGACCGTACTCATAATCAGAACCTCATATCCGGCTCCCGTATAGATCCGACCGAGCCGGTGAGCGGTCTCTTCCTGCAGATCGCTTTTGTTGACACAGATGATGGCGGGAATTCTCTGCATCTCCATCATAATCAGGAACCGATCCAGAAGCCCTCTGTTCGGAGCGGGCTCGGCGGCCGCGACAATCACAGCCGCCTGGTCTATGTTCGCCGCCGCCGGGCGGATAAGGGCGTTCCTCCTCTCCAGAAGCCCGGTAATGTTCCCGAGGTGCTTCTTCTCGTCCAGAAGCTCCAGCTCCACGTCATCGCCCACCAGCGGCTTCTCGTTCCGGTTGCGGAAGATCCCCTTTGCCTTACATTCCACCTCGCCGAAGGAGGGAACATAGACATAATAGAATCCCGCAATTCCTTTAATAATCTTCCCCCTCATGGACTACTCCGCCTGAAAGGTGATATTCCACTGGTTCTCCGTGTACAGGACGTCGTTCACATACATCCGGATGGTTCCGCTTCCTTCCTGAATGGCGGGGTTATCCTCCGAGTTGAAGGTGAGCGTCAGAGGAAAGTTGGAATATCCAAGCGTCCGGCTGTACAGCATGGTCTGCTCCCCGTTCTGCTCCAGTTCCAGATAGATCTCGCCGGTATCCTCCGTGGTGCTGAAAGGATTATCCGTGATTGTAACCGTTCCGCGATACACGGTCACCTCGGGCTCTTCGGTCACAGGCTCGGTTGTGGCCTCGCTGGAAGGCTCCTCTGTTGTGGGAGCTTCGGTCGTGGGCGCCGTTGTCGGCTCCGGCCCGAGACTTACCGTAATGGATACGGAGGATCCGGTCGCTACGCTCTCGCCCGCGCTTGTACCCTGTGCGATTACGATTCCCTCCGGCTCGCTGGAATGCTCATAGCTGACCTCGCCAAGCGCAAGGCCCTCCGCCTCCAGACTTGCTCTTGCCTCGCTCTGCGTTCCGCCGGTGACTCTCGGAACGATGACGGAGGTATCGGCCGGGCCGCTGCTTACGATTAACGTTACGGTATCTCCCGCCCTGACGAAGGCTCCTGCCTCCGGTTCTGTATTAATAATGTGATCCTCCTCGACATCGCTGCTGTTCTCATAGGTGATGCGGACGACCAGTCCGTCCTCCTCTTCCAGCTGCTCTCTCGCGTAGTTCACTTCCAGGTATCTGACATTGCGCATCTCCTGCGGCTCGGCCCCGGCGCTTAAGGTGAGGGGAATGGTCGGATCCGAAGCGACCTGTGTTCCCTGCTCCGGGTACTGTCTGACCACATGGTCCATCTCAACGTCATCCGAATATTCTTCTTCGGTGTAAATGATCTCGAAATCCTCCGATACCAGGTAAAGCGCCCGTTCCGCGTCGTCCCTGGTCAGCGTCAGCACTCTGGGCACGTCTACCAGCTCCGCGGTGCCTTCCGTTGTCTCCTCGGTCGAATCCGAGGAATCGGTGACGGCCTCCGTTGTGACC
>CALWGS010000006.1 GCA_944380155.1 uncultured Lachnospiraceae bacterium | reverse complement strand
CATGACCTTCTACCTTCCCCTTTCCACGCATAATGTACACAAAAAAAGCAGATGACATACATCATCTGCCTCCTTATGGCTTCCATTATCGGGACTGTGGAGAGAAAATCCCCCGCAGCACGCTCTCCGGGACGCTATCGTTTTCGATCTGTATGGCAAATATACTGCGCTTATTGACCGTTTACAAGATGATGTATACCTACACTGATTATCAAATAATCAACTTATAAAATTTGAGCTTCTCACTCAATCAATAATGTGGTCTCCCACGTCGGCAACTGACCCGCCTGTCCGTATGGGCTTAACTTCCGTCCTTGGAAGTGGTCAAATATTTGCATGAAAACGATAATGCCTCTTCACACTATACACTACCATACCATATTTTGAGCTTTTCTGTCAATCGAATTTTAAAGAAAATTCTGATAAAATGCCTGACGCACCGGCGCCATACCGTCGTCTCCGGCTCATTCCCCCGGATTCTTCGTCATTTCCTCCCATTCTCCCTGGCGAAATCCGACCAAAACTCTGTCATCCGACACAAGAATCGGCCTCTTTACCAGCATTCCGTCCGTGGCAAGAAGCGCGATCTGATCCTCCATACTCATCCCCGGCAGCTTATCCTTTAACCCCAGCTCCTTATACTTCATCCCGCTTGTGTTAAAGAACCTCTTAACCGGAAGCCCGCTTCGTTCTATCCACTCCTTCAGCTCCTCAGCCGTCGGATTGTCCTGGACAATATGCCTGTCCTCATATTCGATTCCCTGCCCGTCAAGCCATGCCTTCGCCTTCTTACAGGTGCTGCACGGCGGATATTCCAAAAATAACATCTTATTCTCTCCTTCTTTTGATGATATTCTGCTGTTCCTACTCTCTATCGACTGCGCGGCAAAAGACTGCCGTCCGCGCGGCTCCTTCCCGCGTCCCCTCACGGGTTCTGCCGGATGATGCCCTGACGCAGCGCGTGCCGGATTGTCTCCCGTTCTGCCCTACCTCGCATAGAACCCGCTCTCACCCTGCACGGCGATCTCCTCTGCCTCCATCCTGTCAATCCGGATGAAGCTCCCCGTATGAAGCCGTTCTATCAGCAGATCGATCGCCGCTTCTTCTCCCTGCACCTCCATCTCAACACTCCCGTCCCACTGATTCCTCACCCAGCCGGTAAGGCCGAGCGGCCGTGCCGCGTTCACGGCGCGGAATCGGAAGCCGACCCCCTGGACATGCCCATAGAATACGATATGCTTCCTAATCTTCACTCTGCTCCTCCCTGCCTTCCTGAAACCGGAACTCCCGCATCCATTCCCCGCTCCTGTGCTTCCTCTAAGAAGCATTTCACAACCCGATTGAATTCCCTGCTTCTCTTGCAGGCAATGAAATGATCCCCGGGCAGAAGCACAAGACGCGCGCCCGGAATCCGCTCCGCAATCAGGCAGGTATGCCGGGTGCGTATCATATCCCTGGTTCCCGCAATCACGAGGGTGGGGCACACGATCCTCTGAAGCCTGCCAGGCCGGATACGCGGTTCCTTTAACATCAGCCCAAGAAGCTCCTTCTCCTTCAGCGCCTTCTCCCGCTTCGGCGAAGGTATTGCCGGGGCACTCGCGGCGTTGATTCCGGCTCCCGCCGCGCAGGCAGCCACAGGCATACCGTGCCCTGTCGCGCGTACAGCCGCACCGGCGTATGCAAGCGCAATGGGAACGAAGACCGAGAGCTTCATTCCAAGCGGGTACAGATTTGCCCCGTTCAGAATCAGCCGTTCCACATAGTCCGGGTACTTCAGCGTGAAAATCAGAGCGATATTGCCCCCGTCTGAGAATCCAAGGAGATACACCCTTCGAATTCCCCTGGAATCCAGAAGCGCCTTCAGATCCTTCGCGAACTGCTTGAGCGTGAACGGCGCGCTGCCCCTTTCCGATCTGCCGTGCCCTCTGGTATCCACCGCAATCACCCGGTATGATTTCGAAAAGTACCCGATCTGATGCCGGAACGACTCCAGACTCTCTCCATTGCCGTGAAGCAGTACAAGCGGCATTCCGCTTCCCCGCTCTATCCAGTTCAATTCAATATCCATCCTGCATTTCATATCAAATGGATTCCTCCTGTTATTGTGATCGAACCCCTCACCATCCCCTCCCTTTCCGCATATCATAACAGCAAGACCACTCAGCCCACACGGAGGCGCCATGCAGTTATTCCGAAGAAAGCTACCCGTACTGGCTGCCATTTTCCTGTCCCTGCTGTTCGGACTTCTGGCGTACCTCGCACAGATCTGATCAGGCAGATTTGATCAGACAGGTTTTCCCAAGGAACGCGGCTCCGTAACAGAGAATCGTAGTATATCCCTCAAGCTGAAGATTCTTCCTATACTGCTTATCCTCTATCTGTCTGAGCGCATCCGCGCATTCCCACATAATAACAGCCGCCATTCCGCAGCTTCGCAAAATTATCAATCCCATACGGAAGATTGACCTTCCACACTCTGCCCTCACGCTCCTTCCCCCTCACACCCCATCCACGACTGTATCCTATCATACCATAAAATTCCCCCTGTTTCAAGCAATCTTCCGCTACTTATCAGAAATTTCAGGCAATCCCGGCATTTTTACAGAATATATCCTTTACATCCTATTTTATTTCCGCTATACTGAAGGGCAAAGGAGGTACAATATGACAGCCGAACACAGCATACAGGAATATTTAGAGGTCTTATCCTCGAAGGCTCCGGTTCCCGGCGGCGGGGGCGCCTCGGCTCTGGCAGGAGCACTTGGGAGCGCGCTCGGAATGATGGTCGCCAACCTCACGATTGGCAAGAAGAGATATGCGGATGTGGAGGAGGAAATGAAACAGCTTCTTGGGGAGCTCGAGGAAATCCGGGAAGATTTTGTCCGTCTTGCGGACGAGGACGCCCTTGTATTCGCCCCTCTCTCCGCCGCTTACAGTCTTCCGGCTTCCACGGAGGAGGAGAAAGCATATAAGGACGAGGTGATGGAGAAGAATCTGCTCGCGGCAAGCCTTGTTCCAATCCGCATTATGGAGAAGACCGGCAGAGTGCTTGAGATTCTTGGTGAACTCGCTGCCAAAGGCAGCCGCCTTGCCGTAAGCGATGTCGGAGTCGCGGTATCCTTCGTGCGCGGCGCGCTGCTTGGCGCCGTAATGAATGTCTATATCAATACCAAATCCATGAAAGATCGCAGAAAGGCAAACGAGCTGAATGAGTACGCGGAGCGCATGACCCGGGAAGGGAGCGCACACGCGGACGCAATCTATGAGCAGGTTCTTGCCTCCCTGCGTTAGGGCAAATCCCACAACAAACAGGGCAAGTGCCCTGAAAAACAGGGCACTGACCCGGAAAGGAATCCTATGATCGTTTTGAAAGGTGCGGAAGTATCCGCCAAAATAAAAGAAGAAGTCCGCGCGGCTCTTCTATCCATGAAATCTCCGGCTCCGACCCTTGCCATTCTGCGCGTCGGAGAGAATCCGGATGATATCTCCTATGAGCGCAGCGCGGTAAAGAAACTCACGGAATTCGGACTGGCCGTGCAGTCCCATGTCTGGCCGGCTGATATCGAACCCGAAGCATTTCTCCGGGAATTTGAATCCATCAACCGGGATCCCGGCATTGACGGGATCCTGCTGCTCCGCCCCCTGCCAAAGCAGCTTCAGGAGCAGGAAATCGAGCACCGGATTGATCCCTTAAAGGATCTGGACGGCATTTCCCCCATCAATATGGCCAAGGTCTTCTCCGGCGATCCCTCCGGCTTCGCCCCCTGTACGGCCGAGGCCGTGATGGAGCTCCTAAAAGCATACGAAATTCCGATTGTCGGCAGACGGGTCACCATCGTGGGCCGCAGCCTGGTCGTCGGCAGGCCGCTCGCCATGCTGATGCTCACAAAACACGCCACCGTAACCATCTGTCATACCCGGACCGCGGATCTGACAGCCGCCTGCAAAAACGCCGAAATTCTGGTAGCCGCCGCAGGCAGCGCCAATCTGATTACGGGGGATATGATAAGCCCCGGCGCGATTGTCATTGATGTCGGTATCAATGTGAACACTGACGGGAAACTGTGCGGCGATGCGGCATTTGACACGCTGAACGGCATCGCTTCCATGGCGACCCCGGTTCCGGGAGGGGTGGGCGCCGTAACAACCGCCGTGCTGGCAAAGCATCTCGTCAAAGCCGCTTCCACGCGCCGCGGGCATAGTACCCCGCGGGCATAGTCCGCGCGCTTCAGGCATAGTCCATGCACCGCTGCCAGATTCTGAATATTTAAAAAAAATGCGCAGATACTAATCTGCGTATAACAAAATACTGATATTCAGAAAGGTACGGTGAATCGCTTGATTCCTAATATGAGATTAGTCCCCAACCACGACGGCACCTACGATCTATGGCTCGATTACTCCAGGGGCGATGTAGAATTTGCGAAGGATTTTGATTCCAGGCATAATCTGCGCGCAAACTCCAGAAAGCTTCTTAAGTCCATACGCGCATATACGAAGAATACCAGGGTCAGGAGCGTGAAAATCCTGCTGTCCGGCGTGCTGGTTGCCACCGTTGCATTCTCCTCATTCCTGACTTCCTTCGCGGCAGTAGATCGATATACCATGGGGTATCTGTACAGCGGCACGGATATCCAGCAGATCGAATATGTCAGCCAGACCGATAATCTGTTAGATGTTGTCTCCCCAAGCTACTTCAATCTCAGGGAGGACGGCAGCCTGAAGCTGAATTACCTGAGCGCCATCTTCATCAAGACCATGCATGATCAGGGCATCCGCGTGGTTCCCTTCCTGAGCAACCACTGGAACCGGACAGCCGGAATCAACGCGCTTGCCAATCCGGAAGCCCTGGCCGCGCAGGTCGCAAGCTATGTGGAGGAGTACGATCTGGACGGCATCAATGTCGATATTGAGAATGTCACGCATGAGCAGCGGGATCAGTACACCCAGTTCATCCGGCTGCTCCGCGAGAAAATCCCGGAGCACAAGGAAGTGTCCGTCGCCGTTGCCGCAAATCCCCATAACTGGCAGACCGGCTGGCACGGCTCCTATGATTACGCCGCGCTCGCCGAATACGCGGATCACCTGATGATTATGGCGTATGACGAGCACCATGAGGGCGGGGAAGCCGGACCGGTGGCGGGCATTGAATTCGTGGAGAACTCCATCCTCTATGCCCTTAAGCACACAACCCCGGACAAGATCGTCCTGGGAATTCCCTTCTACGGGCGTGTCTGGAGCCTTGATAACAGCCGAATCGTCGGGAAGGGCGTCAGCAGCCGAACCATTGCCCAGATCCTTGCGGACTGCGAATCCACCGTCACCTACGAGGAAGAAACCCAGTCCGTCAGGGCGGAATTCACTGTCACCGAAACCGACGGACAATATACCGTCGGCGGCGACTTTGTCCTGCTCCCGGGCAATTACGTTGTCTGGTTCGACAACGCGCAGTCCTATGAAGCCAAGCTCAACCTTGTAGAACAATACAACCTCAAGGGAGCCGGTGCCTGGTCGCTCGGACAGGAGGACACCGCCATCTGGGACTCCTACGAAGGCTGGATCAGCGGCGGCCTTGCGACTCCGGAAACAGAGTCTCCCGAAGGATCGGAAGAGCCCGGAACCACCCCCGACTCCAATGAGCCGGAAGCAGGACCCGGCACCTCGCAGACTCCGGGCCCCAATGACCCGGAAGCAGAGCCTGATGAACCGTCCGGCACTCCCCAATCTCCCGAGTCCGATAAACCGGAAGCGGCACCCGATACCCCCTCCGGCACTCCCCAGACTCCGGACTCCGATGAGCCGGAAGCGGCACCCGAACCCTCTTACCGAACCTATACCGTACAACGCGGCGATTCGCTGTGGAAAATTGCCCGCACATACCTGGGCACCGGCACCCGCTATCCGGAGATTATGGAACTGAACAACCTGACCGGGGATCTCATCTATCCCGGACAAATCCTGAAATTACCCGAATA
>CALWGS010000005.1 GCA_944380155.1 uncultured Lachnospiraceae bacterium | reverse complement strand
CCGGACTGGGCGTGAAATGGCTGCTGGAGCAGGGGCTGATCAAAAACGATATGACGGCGAACAGCATGTATACGCAGCTGTGCAGTAAAATCAGCAAATCCGATGTACGCTGCGGGGACTGGGTCTTCATCCGGAGCAGCAGCACCGGGAATATCACGCATGTCGGCTATGTCGTGGATGACGCTCTTAATGTCGTGGAGGCGGCAGGAAGGAGTTATGGCGTAATCAAACGCCCCCTGTCGAATGGCAGTCCGAACGGAGACTGGAACGTCTTCGGGCGTCCGGATCAGATCTTTGACCTGCCGGAAGAAACATCCGGAGAAAATGATACGGAAGAGGCGGCCGCAATCAGCCGGATTCTGCGCCTGAAATCGCCGTATCTGCGCGGGGATGATGTGAAGGCGCTTCAGAAGGCACTGCAAAAGAAGGGCGGGGCGCTGGCAGCGGATGGGATCTTCGGTCCGGCCACGGAAGAAGCCGTCCTTGACGTGCAGAAACAGCTCTTCCCGGGAACGCCGTCTGAATGGGACGGACAGGCGGGGAAGAAGACCGTGACGGCGCTGGGGCTGACATGGATTGGATAAGAACAATAAGAGCCGCCAGAAGGTGTTCTGGCGGCTTACGGTTTCAAAAATACGTTTTATCCATCTCCGATACATTACTTAGGCCAGGCCTGCTCTCAGTGTTCATTCTGTTCAATTTTTCGGATTACCCTGCACGGATTCCCGACGGCCAGGCAGTTCGCGGGAATATCCTTCGTGACAACGCTTCCCGCGCCGATTACGCTGCCGGATCCGATGGTCACTCCGGGAAGGATGATGGCGCCGGTGCAGATCCAGACATTATCGCCGATTGTGACCGGATGCGTGTATTCCAGGCCTTCGGCGCGCTGTTTTATGTCCATGGCATGTTCTTCCGTGATGATGCTGACGCCGGGAGCGATGAAGACATTATTCCCGATGGTGATTTTGCCGCTGTCCATCAGCCTGCAGTTCACGTTCAGGAAGAAATTATCTCCCACCGTGGTGTTATATCCGTAGGTGCAAAAGAACGGCTGCTCCACGGTGCAGTTTTCTCCGGCCTTCCCGAGGATATCGCGGATCGCGGCCTGTCTTGCTTTACGGTCAAGCGGATGCATGTTGTTGTACTCATACAGCTTTCTTACCGTTTCGTCCCGATCGGCGGCAAGTTCCGGATCGTTTGGCTGGTACAATACTCCGGCATAGGATTTTTCTTTTTCTGTCATAATTTTTCTCCTGTATCTTTAAAAATAAATGCACTTCTTTACAACACAACCGTATCAACATCCCACTGGATGCAATGGTACCCGCTCTGGCGTACTGCGGAGATTAATGTATTGTTGTAGTCTCCATAGGGAGGGCGGAAGAGAATCATATCCTGTCCTGTCAGTTCCTTCACCTTCTCGTGGGGCTTCATGATTTCTTCCGCACATTCTTCGGCGGAGAGCTTTGACATCTGCTTGTGATTCTCGCTGTGATTGCCCAGATCATGGCCGGCTGCGGCGATTGCCTTCACATCTTCGGGATATTTTTCAATCCAGCCGCCGGTCATGAAGAACGTGACCCGGACATCGTATTTTGCAAGAATATCAAGGATTGCCTGTGTGTCTTCATTCCCCCAGGCGGCATCGAAGCTGAGGGCGACCTTCTTCTCCGTGGTATTCACACAGTAGATGGGAAGCTCCTTCTTCGCGGTCTGGGATACGGCAACAGCTGCCATCGGAAGAAACCGGTATGCGCCCGCTCCGGCCACGATTGCGGTCAGGACAAAGATACCGGCTCTCAGGAAGACGGACAGCTGCCTCTTCGGTTTCCCGCCAGGCGGCGTGATTGGAAGGCGGAATTCTGCAGGGGATGGATTGTCCCCCTGCGGCTGTGTATCAGGGGATGCTTCGGACTTTCGTCTGCGATTCCACGAAAGGTTCATAACCCGTACCTCGCAAATGATGTTGTAATCCATTATATTGCAGGGGGACACGGGTTATTCCTGTCAGTTCAGCTCGATCTCCTCTACGATGACAGGGGGTTCCAGGGTAATAATAACGTAATACATGGGATCCCCCATAGTCTCGAAGGGCTGAATGGTAATCGAAGCTTCATCTTCTCCCATCCAGCTGAGACTTCCGGATGCGTCCTCCAGTGCCGCGTAATCCGATTCCTCAAGCTGTTCCGACGAGGCGAACAGCTCCCTGCACTGGGAAGCAAGAGAAGCACAGAGCGCAAGATATTCCTCCTCGCTGTTGGTGGTGATATAATACTCCATACGATAGAGCTGGTCGGCCACAATGGTGCAGACCTGGGTGAGCGAAAGCCCGGTCTCTGCCATATCCTCCAGCTGCCAGTCAACGGACAGACGCCTGGTCGCGCTCTCCGTATCTTCTTCTACGGACACATCTTGAGAGTCCAGAGCGCTGCTTACGTCTTCCTCGGAGCTGTACCAGTCTGTCAGTCTTAATGCGATCGATCCGTCATCGACCTGAATCGTATCGGCAATCAGCGAATCCAGCCGTTCCGGCTGTTTGGAGCAGCCGGAGAGCAGCACAAGAAGGGATGCGCCGATCAGCAGTCCTTTTTTCATGAAATTCTTCATGGATAGCCTCCTTATTTCTTTCTTAATCCGGTCCTTTCCCGGCAAGGAGCCGGAAGGGATGCCTTACTAGAGTATACAAAAGATACAATGAAAATGCAATGATTATCTTGTGAAAGAAATCTGAGAGGAAGACTGCGCTCCGGTCCCGGCAAATGCCTGCGAAACGGGCGAAAAGTTCTTGGATTTTCGGAAGGTATGCGTTATAATGTCAACGTATCGGAAGATGCCGGAGAGGAGAGAATTGGATGAGTGAGGGTATCTATACGCAGGAATCCTGCAGACTGTCCTTCGCCTGGCGCCGGAAAGGGGAGGAGGTTACCATAACGGAGTGTATCCGCTGCGGGGAGCGGGTTGCGCTTCCGGAGACGATTGACGGCGCGGCGGTTACCGCAGTCGACGGGTATGCGTTCCGTGAGAGAAAGCAGCTTGTCGGGATTTCGCTCCCGTCCGGGATTCGAAGCATTGGGAGGCATGCATTTTATAACTGCAGGAGGCTTGCGTCGTTAAGTCTTCCGGCGGGAATTGCCGATATCAGGGACGGCGCATTTAAGAATTGTGAGGGACTGCGCCGGATTTCTTTTCGTTTGGATCAGACGGGACGGCTGTGCATGAAGAATATTCTATATGATCTGGAGCAGGATATCCAGTGCGGCATTCTGGCGGAGGGAGAGGACGGGAAGCCGCAGGAGAGGATCCGGCTGGTGTTCCCGAAGAACACTTATGAATATATCGCGAATGACGCGGCGAGAATTTTCCATGAGGTAGCGTACGGTTCCGGCTATTATTACAGGCAGTGCGTTTCGGAGCGGGATATGGATTATGCGCGGTATGATGAGCTGTTCGATTATGCGTCCAGAGAGGAGAGATCCGGGATCGTAACCTGGCTTGCGTTCTGCAGGCTTGCGTATCCGTACCGGCTGGGAGACAGAGCGAGGAGCCGGTATCTTGCCTGGATCAGAGCGCATATCGAAGAGTTGACCGAAATGATAATAGAGAATGATGATTATGAAGCGGCGGGCCGGCTTGCGGCCCTGGAAGGTGTGGATGAACCGGACGCGGGTCGGATGGTGCGCGCGGCAAGAGAAAGCGGCAGCGCGGAGTATACAAGCCTCTTCCTGATAAGGAAGAGAGAGCGGTTCGGCGGCGCTGCGGGACGCTTTGAATTGTAGAGTTCGGAGTGTGAAAAGAATATGATACAGGATCAATATGCCTTAAGAGAACAGGAGGGAGCCCGGACGAAGCTTGCCATGATTCGGCTCTGTGAGAGAATCTGGGATACGGTGCGGACGGAGCTTTATCTGTCCATGCGGTTTCTGGAAATGGCATTTGGACGGATGGAGTACCGCATGGATCTGACAACGCGGACATGGGGAACGGACGGGGAGTTCTGCTATTACAATCCGTCCTATCTGATGATGCGCTATGAAGAGAATCCGGCCGCGGTGAACCGCGCTCTCCTTCATATGCTGCTGCACGGGGTGTTCTGCCATATGTATTCGGAGAATTCTGTGGCTGCAAAGAATTCTTCGGAGCGTGGGGCGCAGGAAGCCCTGTATGATCTGGCCTGTGATATTGCCGTAGAATCCGTGATTGACAGTATGGAATATCATTCGGTGGCGGCGGTCGTCAGGGACGAGAGGCTGGAGCTGTATGAGAGATTGAAGAAGGATATGAGGGTTCTGACTGCGGACGGGATCTATGACTGGCTGAAGAAGAACCGGGCAGACGGCGGGCAGTATGAACGGCTGTGCGCGGAATTCAGACAGGATGATCATACGTTTTTTTACCGGGATCGGAGGCGGGGGGCCGGAGGAGAGAGTCCGGGAGGAGATTCCGGCCCGAAGTCGGACAGACAGGATCCCGGCGAGAGCCGGGGCAGGCGGGAGTGGCAGAAGATTGGAAGAAAGATTGGCATAAGCCTGTCCCTGGCGCGTTCGCAGGGAAAGAGGGCGGGAAGTCTCGCGGAGGTGCTGGCTGTGGAGGGGAAGGAGTATTGCGATTACGGGGAATTCTTAAGGAAATTTGCCGTAATCCGAGAAGAGAATCGTCTTGATTTGGATTCGTTCGATTACGGATACTATACGTACGGTCTGTCGCTGTATGGAAATCTTCCGCTGATTGAACCGCTGGAACAGCGGGAGGTGAAGCGGATTGAGGAGTTTGTGGTTGTTGTGGATACCTCCGGGTCATGCTCGGGAAGGCTTGTCAGGCGCTTTCTTCGGGAAACCTTCACAATCCTGCGGCAGCAGGAGAGTTTCTTCCTCAAACGGAATATTCATGTGATTCAATGTGATGCCAAGGTGCAGTCCGATACCGTCATTACCTGCGAAGAAGATCTTTTGGCGTGTGAGAGAAGCCTTACGGTATCCGGGTACGGCGGAACGGACTTCAGGCCGGCGTTTTTGTATGTGAATCGTTTGATGGAAGAAGGGTGTTTTACGAATCTGAAGGGATTGTTGTATTTTACGGACGGCTTCGGAATCTATCCGGAGAGGCCCACATCCTACGCTGCGGCATTCGTTTTTCCGGACTGCGATTATGAGGAGCGCCGGGTGCCGGGGTGGGCGGCGAAGATTGTTCTGAATCCGGAGACGATGCGGGAATGGAGTGTTTCATGAATATCAAAAGAGCAAAGGAAGAGATTAAGCATGCTGTACAGGCATATCTGAAGAAGGATGAGGACGGCGTATATGAGATACCGGCCATTCGGCAAAGGCCGATCCTTCTGATGGGGCCTTCGGGAATCGGGAAAACGGCCGTGATTGGACAGGCCGCGAGGGAATGCGGCGTAGGACTGGTTTCCTACACAATCACGCATCACACGAGGCAGAGTGCCATGGGACTGCCGTTCATCAAAGAGAGGCAGTTCGGCGGGAAGACCTATTCCGTAACGGAGTATACCATGAGTGAGATTATTGCCTCGGTCTATGAATGTATGGACAGAACCGGATGCTCGGAAGGGATCCTGTTCCTGGATGAAATCAATTGTGTGTCGGAAACGCTGGCTCCGGCCATGCTGCAGTTCCTGCAGTGCAAGCGGTTCGGCAATCAGGAGGTTCCCGAGGGATGGGTGATTGTGGCGGCGGGCAATCCGCCGGAGTATAACAAGTCGGTGAAGGAATTCGATATGGTAACGCTGGACCGGGTACGGCGGATTGATGTGCAGGAGGATTATTCTGTCTGGAAGGAATACGCCCTGCGCCGTTCCGTGCATGAGGCAATTCTCTCTTATCTCGAGCTTCGAAAGGAGAACTTCTACCGCTTCCGGACAGACGGATATGGGAAATCCTTTGTTACGGCCAGAGGCTGGGAGGATCTCTCGGAGATTCTGAAGGTCTATGAAAGTCTTGGCATTGCGCCGGATTCTGAGCTGATGGTACAGTACTTGCAGGACGAGAAGATTGCGGGAGATTTTGCCGATTATTACGAGCTGTACCAAAGATACAGGAAGGACTACGGAATCGGGGAAATCCTGGAAGGGAACCTGCCGGAGGAGGCGCCTGCGCGGCTTGCCGGCGCGCCGTTTGATGAGCGGCTGAGCGTAACCGGACTTCTGCTTGGAAGCCTGCACGGGGACTTCGCGGGATATTATGAGCAGAACCGGGTAACCGGACTGATTCATGCGGCGCTTGTGAATCTGAAGGAGAGATTATCCGGGGGAGAGGAGTTTGATTTGGTGATGAGGGAGCTGACGGAGGGGATGGAACAAGAGATCGAACGCGAGAAACAGCGTCCGGACAATCAGGAGGAGGTGCGGATTCGGCAGAGAGCCACAAGGCTTCTGGCCTCTATGAGGGCTCAGGTGAAGCAAAGCGGCGTATCGGGCGCGGATGCATGCTTTGAGCGGATGAGGGCAGAGTTCGCGCGGGTGACGGATGAGCGTCTGGCACGGATCCGGACGGCAGGAGAACGGCTTGCGCGCGCCTTTCATTTCCTTGAAACGGCGTTCGGAACCGGTCAGGAGATGGTGGTCTTCGTAACGGGACTGACCACGGATTTCTACGCGGGAGAGTATCTGGCGGATAACGGGAGCGAGGAGTATGACAGGTATCATAAAGAGCTTCTGCTGCATGACAGGAAGGACGATCTCCTTCGGGATTTGAAGGGCTTTCGGGAGGGAACGGTATGAATCGGGAACTGAAGGAGTGGAAGAAGGGACGGAGGCGATCGCTGCTTCCGGCGGCGGCCGGTGTGATGCTGCTGGTGCTTGTCCTCTTTGCCGTATACGCGGGGGGACGGATCTCGGAGAGAAATTTTCAGGCGGGGCTCCTTCGGGAGTTCCCGGGGACCTATGTGATTACGGCTCTGATTTATCAGGCGGGAGCAGAGGATGTTCAGGGGCTTTCGGACGCGTTGGGACTGCCGTATTCCATGGAGATATCGGAGAACGGCGGTCTTTCCATGAACGGGATCCCGTTTCTGGAAGAATCGGAGGTCTCCGTAATGAAGGTCGGACAGGAGGAAGCGCCGTATGAAGATGCGTTCGGGGACTTCGCGCGGGAGAATCCCCTTACGCGGGACGGCTGCTATCTGATTCTGCTGACCACAGAGGATGGAACGGCTGCATTTTGTTATACGGACAGCCGTATGCTGTTCACACCGGATTCGATATCCGTGTACGAGATTAAGAAGCTGAATATGCAGGAAGACGGAAGGGAATGAAGAATGGCGAAGGATTTCATTGATGTGCATACCCATACGCTTGCGAGCGGGCATGCCTATAATACGATTCATGAGATGGCACAGGCTGCCGCGGCGGCGGGAATCTTTGTGCTTGGCATCACGGAGCATGCCCCGAAGATGCCGGGAAGCTGCCATACCATGTATTTCATGAATCTGAAGGTTCTAAGGAGGGAGCTGTACGGAGTCAGGATGCTTTTCGGGGCGGAGTTAAATGTCCTGGATATGCAAGGGACGCTGGATCTGCCGGATTCGGTGCTTGATACGCTCGATATCGCTGTCGCGAGCATCCATCTGCCCTGTTATCAGAAGGGAACGAAGGAACAGAATTCCACTGCTTATATTAATGCGATGAAGAACCCGCATGTTAACATCATCGGGCATCCGGACGATGAGAGGCTTGGATTTGATTATGAGATGCTGGTGGAGGCCGCGAAGGAGCACCATGTTCTGCTGGAGGTGAATAATTCCTCCCTTGCTCCGAACGGATACCGCGTCGGGGCATGGCAGAATTATCTGACCATGCTTGCGCTGTGTAAGCGGCTTGAAGTGCCGGTCATCATGTCACGTGATGCGCATACGGCATTTGACGTCGGCAATCACGAATACGCGAAGAAGCTGCTTTTGGAAGCGGATTTCCCCGAAAGACTGATTGCAAATTATTCCGAGGCATTGTTCCTGGAGTATGTTCCAAAGGCGGGGGCCGTGTGTGAGAGGAATTGCCCGGATGTTCCTGACTGCCCGGCTTTGTCCGGCGCATTGACGAATCGGGGGCGCCCCGGATCTTAAGGATTGACAAACCAGGGACCCGCTGTTATGATAGGAGCATTGAAGGGCAAGGGTGCCGGGACAGGAGGATACCCTGCCCTTTTCCTTTGAATCTGCGCCGTTTCCGGCGTCCGGTACGAGAGGGAATCGGAAAGGAGAGGAATCATGAGTCATTATACGAAGAAGGATATTATCCGGATGGTACAGGAGGAGGATGTGGAATTCATCCGGCTTCAGTTCACGGATATTCTGGGAGATTTGAAGAATGTTGCCGTTACGACAAGCCAGCTCGAGAAGGTGCTGAATAACCGGTATATGTTTGACGGAGCGGCGGTCGAGGGATTTGTGGGAGCGGCGGAGTCGGATATGTATCTGTATCCGGATCTGGACACTTTCACGATATTTCCGTGGAGACCGCAGCAGGGAAAGGTGGCCAGATTGCTGTGCGACATCTATTACGCGGATAAGACTCCGTTCGAGGCGGATCCCCGGCAGATCCTGAAACGGGTCATCCGAGAGGCGGCCGAAATGGGGTATACCTTTGATGTCGGGCCGGAATGCGAGTTCTTTTTGTTCGAGCTTGGAGAGAACGGAGAACCGACGATCCATTCCAAGGAGAAGGCGGGATATTTTGACGTAAGCCCTCTGGATCAGGGAGAGAACGCAAGGCGCGAGATGATCATGATGCTGGAGGAGATGGGATTTGAAATTGAGACCTCCCAGCATGAGGCGGCTCCTGCCCAGCACGAGATTGATTTTCGGTATGCCGACGCACTGACAACGGCGGACCGGATTATGACCTTCCGGATGGTGGTCCGTACGATTGCAAGGCGCCACGGTCTGCATGCCACCTTCATGCCCAAGCCGAGAGAAGGGATCAACGGCTCCGGCATGCATATCAATATGTCCTTATCCAGAGACGGCAGAAATTTGTTCGCGGCGGAGAACGGAAGCGCGGAAATCAGCGATACCGCCAGGAAGTTCATGGCAGGCGTCTTAAAGTATGCCTACGGAATGAGTGCCTTAACGAATCCGCTGGTCAATTCCTATAAGCGGCTGGTTCCCGGATATGAGGCGCCTATTTATACGGGCTGGACGAGGAGACAGAGAAGCCCCTTTATCAGGGTTCCGTCCGCAAGGGGGGAGAACACGCGCATTGAGCTGCGAAGCCCCGATGCCTGCGGCAATCCGTACCTGATTCTGGCAGTCTGCCTGGCGGCGGGGCTGGAAGGAATCAAAGAGGGAATGGAGCTGCCGGATGAGGTAGTGAAGGATATTTCCTGTATGAGCAGGGAGGAGAGGGAGCGCTGCGGAGTGGAGCGCCTTCCCAGAGATCTGAAGGAGTCCATCGAAGCAATGGAGAAGAGTACACTGATCAGAAACGTCCTTGGCGATGTGGTTTTTAACGCATATCTGCAAAAGAAACGCAGAGAATGGGAAAGCTATTGTCTGCAGGTATCCCGCTGGGAAATCGAGAGATATCTGGAAAGGGTCTGAAACAGGTTCTGCTCAGACATAAGTTCCCCGCAGATGGAGGTGATCGGATGTGCTTGGTATTATTGTAGTATTTCCCCGCATGGAAGATGCGGTCGCTGTTAAGAATATTCTAATCAGAAACGGATATGAAGTGAATGCCGTCTGTACGACCGGAGCACAGGCGATCAGTGTCGCGAATGAATTGGACGAGGGAATTGTCCTATCGGGATTTCGGATGCAGGATATGCTTTATCTCGATCTGCACCGTTATCTGCCGAAGGGCTTTGAGATGCTGCTGATCGCGTCGGCAGCCAGGCTTTCGGATTCCGGGATTTCCGGTATTGTGGCACTGCAGATGCCGATGAAAACGCATGACTTGTTAGACACTCTGCAGATGATGACGTATAATTACCGCAGGCGCAGAAAGAAGGAGAAGGCTGCGAAAGGAGGAAGATCGCCTCAGGAGAAGGCGGTCATCGATAAGGCAAAGCGGCTCTTGATGGATCGGAATAATATGAGCGAGGAAGAAGCGCACCGGTATATACAAAAGACAAGTATGGACAGCGGAACCAATATGGTTGAAATGGCGGAAATGATATTATCCATCATGTAAAATAGAACGTCAGGAGGAAATGATTTATGTTTAAGATTAACGAGAATTATCTCAAGCTTCCGGGAAGCTATCTGTTTTCCACAATCGGAAAGAAGGTAAAGGCCTTTGAGCAGGCCAATCCGGATCGGAATATCATCCGGCTGGGAATCGGCGATGTGACCCTTCCCCTTGCTCCCGCAATTATTGAAGCGCTGCATATGGCGGTGGATGAGATGGGAGTTCAGGAGACCTTCCGCGGATATTCGCCGGATCAGGGCTATGAATTCTTAAGAAAGGCGATTGTGGATCACGATTATAAGCCCCGGGGCGTTGACCTTGATATCGATGAGATTTTCATCAGCGACGGCGCAAAGAGTGACTCGGCCAATATTCAGGAAATTTTCGGACCGGATAACAAGGTAGCGGTCTGCGACCCGGTCTATCCGGTCTATGTCGATTCCAATGCCATGGCGGGACGCGCAGGGGATTATCTGCCGGAGAAAGAAGGATGGAGCCGAATCATCTACATGCCGTGTACGATGGAGAACAATTTCGTGCCGGAATTCCCGAAAGAGACTCCGGATATGATTTACCTGTGTTATCCGAACAACCCTACCGGCTCGGCCTTAACCAAAGATCAGCTGCAGAAGTGGGTTGACTACGCGATCGAGATCGGGGCGGTGATTCTGTACGACGCGGCTTATGAGGCTTATATTTCGGAGGAGAATGTGCCGCACAGCATTTATGAGTGCGACGGGGCAAAGCGCTGCGCGATTGAGCTGAGGAGCTTTTCAAAGAACGCGGGCTTTACCGGAACCAGGCTTGCTTTCACCGTAGTTCCCAAGGCGCTCAAATGCGGCGATGTTTCCCTGAACGGACTGTGGGCAAGGCGTCACGGAACCAAGTTCAACGGCGCTCCCTATATTATCCAGAGAGCCGGAGAGGCCGTGTATTCCAAGGCCGGACAGGAGCAGACGAAGGCACAGATTGCGTATTACATGAACAATGCAAAAGTGATCCGGGAGGGCCTGACACAGGCCGGGTACTTGTGCTTTGGCGGAGTGAATGCCCCTTATATCTGGATGAAGACTCCGGACGGCATGACCTCCTGGGACTTCTTTGACTACCTGCTGAGTAGGGCAGGGGTTGTGGGAACACCGGGATCGGGATTCGGCCCGCACGGGGAGGGATACTTCAGGCTGACGGCGTTTGGCAGTCTTGAGAATACGAAGAAGGCGATTGAACGGATTCAGGCGTTGAACCGATAATGTTTGTAAAAATTGTAAGTTACAAATTTCATATCCTTTTTACATGTTTGTGATAGAATCATTATTTTTTGCCATGCTATCATGAACGCATAAAATACAGAAAGCCAA
This sequence comes from uncultured Lachnospiraceae bacterium, assembly GCA_944380155.1. Classification (GTDB taxonomy): domain Bacteria; phylum Bacillota; class Clostridia; order Lachnospirales; family Lachnospiraceae; genus Caccomorpha. The sequence goes on along the minus strand of CALWGS010000005.1, from coordinate 49 downwards.
CATTAGTAAGACTAATGAATAGAACTTGTAAAAACGAAGACTGCTACGC
>CALWGS010000004.1 GCA_944380155.1 uncultured Lachnospiraceae bacterium | reverse complement strand
CAGATCTCCTCCGGAGTAAAGGAAGCGCGCGGTACGTCATTCGACGCCCGGTTCAGACAGTACTTACAGTCGAAGACACATTCATTCGTATATAGAATCTTAAGCAGAGAGATGCATCGTCCGTCTGACGAGAAGCTGTGGCAAATCCCTTTTGCGGCAGCATTCCCCATGCCGCTTCCTTTTCCGGCTCTTGTTACTCCGCTTGACGTACAGGCGACATCATACTTCGCTGCGGCCGAAAGTATCTTAAGCTTCTCCTCAAGGGTCAGCCTCTCCTGAATCACCATCCATTTCACCTCGCAAACATATGTTTGATATCTTCATTGTAGCACATATGTTCTAATATTGCAACACCATAACAGAATGTTTGTTCTGTTTTTTTATCCGCCTGCCGGTACACACCCGGCAGGCCATCTCATATAATGTTATATAGTTCAATGGGAGGTCATATATGGGAAATTTGTTGACGCTGGATCATGTCAGCTATTCCTATCACAGTCTGGAAGGGGAAACTCCCGCGCTCCGCGATGTATCCTTTCAGGTGCCGGAGGGCGAATTCCTGGCCGTCGTCGGCCCCTCCGGATGCGGAAAGTCTACTCTGCTCTCCCTGATTGCAGGGCTGATTCCTCCGGATGCGGGAAGCATTGAAATTAACGGCAGACCGCTGTGCGCTCAGGAGCTTCATATCGGATATATGCTTCAGAAGGATCATCTGCTGGAATGGCGGACAACATTTCGAAATCTGTCCCTCGGACTTGAAATAAACAAACAGGATACACCGGAAAACCTTGCGCGGATCGACGAGCTTCTGAACGCATACGGCCTCGCCCCATTCCGCAACGCAAAGCCGTCGGCACTCTCCGGCGGGATGCGCCAGCGGGCCGCGCTGATTCGGACCCTGGTGCTTCGGCCGGACATTCTTCTGCTGGATGAACCATTTTCCGCGCTGGATTATCAGACCAGGCTCACCGTATCGGATGATATCTGGCAGATTATACGAAAGGAGCAAAAGACCGCAATCCTGATTACGCATGATATCTCCGAGGCTGTCAGCATGGGAGATCGCGTTATTGTCCTGACGAAACGTCCCGGAACCGTCAAAACAATTGTCGATATCCGTCTCGTCACAGACAACCGTTCCCCCTTAAAAGCCCGGAGTGATCCGAATTTTAAGGACTATTTCAATCTTATCTGGAAGGAGCTGACGGACGATGAATGAGAAAACCCTCCGGAGGATGAGCGCAGATCCCTCCTCCTCGCCCGAGCAGCGGGCTTACATTGCCCGCCACCTGGCCAAACAACGATCCATCCGGTTCTGGCAGTGGTTATTCTTAATTGTATTTCTCGCTTCCTGGGAAATCGCGGCCTCTACCGGCATACTGAACTCCTTCATATTCAGCAGTCCGTCCCGCGTCGCGTCAGCAATTGCCGACATGGCTCTGGACGGCTCTTTATTTTATCACCTGGGCATCACCCTCGCCGAGACCTTCTTAAGCTTCTTCCTGGTGATGTTCCTTGGAATCCTCTGCGCCATTCTGCTTTGGTGGAAGGACGGACTCTCAAAGATACTTGAGCCTTACCTCATCGTACTCAACAGCCTTCCGAAGACCGCGCTCGCGCCAATCTTTATCGTCTGGCTTGGCAACAATATGAAGACCATCATCGTGGCCGCCGTATCCGTAGCCGTCTTCGGAACCATCATAACACTGTACACCGGCTTCATTTCAGTGGAAGAAGATAAAATCAAGCTGATCCGGACACTGGGAGGAAACCGCAGGGATATTCTCTTCCTGGTCGTCCTTCCGTCTAATATCCCTGCCATCATCAGCATGATGAAGGTCAACATCGGCCTGTCTTTAGTCGGCGTCATTATCGGGGAATTCCTGGCGGCCAAGGCAGGACTGGGATACCTCATCATATATGGCAGCCAGGTATTCAAGCTCGACTGGGTTATGATGTCCATTGTCATCCTGTGCCTCGTCGCCACCGCGCTCTACCAGGGGCTTTCAGCGTTTGAACGCCGCGTCGGAAAATAAAAACTATATAAACTTTCTAATAGCTTAATAAAATTTTTCATTGCTTTTTCTATCGGCATTCGGTAAAATGAGAGAAGAAGCGCCGGCTCTCCCGCTCCGGATCATGGATTCGTGCGCGGGAGATTCCGTGCGCCCGGTTATTTTCATTACAAAAGGAGACCATCCATGAGAGATTTTGTGATAACAACAGATTCGAATTCCGATCTGCCGAAAGAATACCTGAACGAGAATGGAATCGGAATCATTCCCCACTATTATGACATTGACGGAACGACCTACGGCGGTGACAACGAACTTACTGTGAAGGAATTCTATGATAAGATGCGGGCAGGCGCGGGCGCTACCACAACCGCAAGCAACCCCGCCGTTATCTGGGAGACATTTTCCGGTTATCTGGCGCGCGGACTTAATATCCTGCACATCAGCTTCTCCTCCGCGCTAAGCGGCGGATATAATAATATCTGCATGGGAGCTTCTGAACTCCTCGAAGAACATCCAGACGCCAAGATTCTGGTTCATGACACCCTGAATGTATCCCTCGGACAGGGACTTGCAATCATGAAGGCCGTCCAGATGAAGGAAGCAGGCCATTCCATCGACGAAATCTATAACTGGCTTGAGGAACACAGAAATGAGTTCTGCGTTCAGTTTACAGTAGAGGATCTCCGCTACCTGTACCGCGGAGGCAGAATCTCAAAGACCACCGCAATCGTCGGCAGCATGATCAACGTCAAGCCGATCCTCTATGTGAACCAGGAAGGAAAACTTGTTTCCCTCTCCTCCGTGCGCGGGCGCAAGCGCTCCTTATCCACGATTGTCAACAATATGGCAGAACGCATCGGGAACCACGCAAACGACACCCTTCCCATCTGTATCGTACACGGGGACGTGCCGGAGGACGCGGACTATGTCGCGAACCTGATCCGGGAAAAGCTTGGCATCAACAACATCCTCATCAACACCGTAGGCCCGAGCATCGGAGCCCATTCCGGCCCTGGGGCAATCGGGATCTGCTTCCCAGGAAATTATAGATAACAATTTGAAGCTTACCTGCCGGACGCTGTGAAAATCCATTGAAATTGATGCCGAATGCCTGTTCTTTGCATCTGCCTCCGCCGACATTTTCTATCTGCTGCGCAAGTTCCTTGAGTCTGCACAATAAGCGTACCGCCACTCGTAACCGAGCGGCGGTATTAATTATTCTCTTTTAAGGAAACTCCATCGCCTCTCATCCTGTCACCGGAACCTAAAGCTTTTGTCCGATATCGATCAGATCCGGATTCGCAATCTCGTCCACCCGCACCAGCTCCTCCACCGTACATATCTCCTTGAGATCCCACTCTGAAGCCGAAATCTCTTATTTCAGAGATTTCGAGCTAATAATCCTTTCACTTCAGGAAATTCGTTTTGCAAATCTACGCTCATCTGCTCCGCGATTCCGATCCCTCGGATATATTTCACTTCAAAAGGGCTCATATTAACCGTATCTTATTTAGAATTCAAATTAATCCATTCTCTTACTTTACCTTCATCGACCTCCAAAAAATCAGCTATATAATTGTATATTGTTGCCTGTATTATATAGTTTAAGCGCAAGACTTTTCTTATCTTAGGTCAATGATCCACTCATCTCCATTAGAATATGACCTATAGAATATGACCTATCTATATCATTGGGATTCACGGCAATCTCTGAAACAGTAATTGCTCTAAAATTTCATTTCGACGTCGGCATCCGAATTGAATTCTTCCCTTGTTTTCCTCATACTGCTGATGTAAAATGAGATATAGGATAGAGTGACACATCGAAACGAATCTAAGAGGAGAATGAAAATGAAAGCAGCCAAGTGGATAACTTTGGAAGTACTGTTATTAATCGTACTGTTATTATGCGCAACAGGGACAATGAAGATTTTAGATATGGTATTTACAATCGGTTATGAGAACATTTGGATGATAGGATGTAGGGTAGGATTTCTTGCGTGGATCATTCTATTAGTCGGTACGCTGGTACATAAACTGAGAAAAAGGTAATGCGAAAGAAGAAAGTAGCCTTGAACAAGAAAGCAGCTTTGCAGGACAGCCACAGCCGGAATCCCAATCCCTCCCGGCTGTGCTCATCCATCCCGCGTTCCCGCGCGATCCCAATCAAGACTCCGCCTGCGTATCGTGCAGGCTTCCTTCTACCTTCTCCACATACATATGCCCGTCGAGGTGATCGAGCTCATGGCAGAATGCCCTGGCCAGCAGCTCTGTTCCCTCATAGATGACTTCTCTCATGTTAATATCATACGCTTTCACCTTCACATAATTCGGCCTGGTGACAACCCCGGCCTTCCCGGGAAGGCTTAAGCACCCTTCATCCCCGATCTGTTTCCCGGAGGATTCCACAATCACCGGATTAATCAAAACGATGGGGGAATTCCCCTCCGGCGTCACATCAATCACTACAATCCGCTTCAAAATTCCAACCTGAGGAGCCGCAAGTCCCACCCCTCCGGCTTCGTACATGGTATCCAGCATATCCAGGATAAGCTGGCGGATTCTTGGTGTTACTCCGTCCACCTCTTTCGCTGTCTTAGACAGCACGGGATCTCCCATGATCCGAATATTTCTAATTGCCATATGATCCTCCATTCCGCCGCTGCGCGGCAATTCTTCACTAATAGCCCGTCATGGGATCAAAGTCAAATTGAATGCCGCATCCGGACAGCGGCACCTCCTTCTCCATCCATCTCTCAAGGAAGCCTTTCACCGCCGTCAGTCTTCGGTATTCCCGATCCCTGACATATATAACCTGTCTGTAAATATCCCTGGCCTTGGACAGCTGTGCCGGCGCAGGTCCAATCAATGAGGTTTCCCCCGCACAGTCCATTTCCTTCACGACCTCCTTCAGCTTGTCCATAACCGCAAGCGCGGCCCATCCGGCCCTCTCCTCATTCCTGGAACCAATCAGAATTACCATAATATGCCCGGCGGGCGGGTAGCCCATCAGCCGCCGGTACGCAATTTCCTGTTCGTAGAATTCTTCATAAGAACCGGATGCCGCTGCCCGGATGCTGTAATGCTCCGGGTGGTAGGTCTGTATCACCACATCCCCTGCAATACTCCCCCTTCCCGCGCGGCCCGCCGCCTGCAAAAGCAGCTCGAAGGTCCGTTCCGCGGCCCTGTAATCCGACGCATACAGCGACAGATCCGCAGCTAGAATTCCGACCAGAGTCACTCCCGAGAAATCATGACCCTTCACAATCATCTGCGTCCCGATCAGAATATCCGCCTCCCCTGCAGAGAAGCTTCGCAGGATTTGCTCATAGCCTGCCTTCGCCCTGGTCGTATCCGCGTCCATGCGCAGAACCCGCGCGTCGGGGAATTCCTTCCGTACCAGTGCCTCCACCTTCTGGGTTCCGATTCCAAATCCCGCGATATAAGGTGACCCGCATGCCGGACACCGGGCAGGCTGATCCTGTCTGTGTCCGCAGTAATGACATACCAGACTTCCGTTGCTGTGGGCAGTCATGGAAATATCGCAGTGCGGGCATTTCATCACATGCCCGCAGCTGCGGCAGGATACAAAGCCCGCAAACCCTCTCCGGTTCAGAAACAGCATGATCTGCTGGTGCCTGCTCAGCCTGTCCGCCATCAGCTCCTTCAATCTGGCACTGAAGATAGAATGGTTCTTACGCTTCATCTCCTCCCGCAGATCCGCAACCCATACCGAGGGCATCCTTCCCTGTCCCGCCCTCTTTGGCAGCCGGTACAAAGCGTATTCTCCTGCTAATGCCTTATCATAGGACTCAACACTTGGAGTCGCGCTTCCTAATACCACGAAGGCCCCGCACTGTCTGGCACGCTCAATCGCGGTCTCCCTTGCGTGATACTTCGGCGGCATCTCGCTTTTGTAGCTGCTCTCATGCTCTTCATCCAGAATAATCAGCCCAAGCCTCTCGAACGGAGTGAACAAGGCGGAGCGCGGGCCTATCATCACATCAATATCCCCCTGCTTGGCCCGAACGCTCTGATCATAGCGCTCCCCTGCCGACATCCTGGAGTGCAGAACCGAAACCCGATCTCCGAACCGCCCATAGAAGCGCATCACGGTTTGATAGGTCAATGAAATCTCCGGTATCAGCATGATTGCCTGATACCCCTCCTTCACGATGCGGGCAATCAGCTCCATATAGACCTCCGTCTTCCCGCTGCCGGTCACACCATCGATCAGGCAGGTTCTTCTCTCCCCCTCCCGAAACCGTTTCATAATGGAATCCGCAATAGCGCGCTGTGCCTCGTTCAGAACCGGCGGTGCCTTCTTCTCCAGGTCGCTTGGGAGAACATTTCGGAACACGGTATCTGAATGAACGGAAATCACCCGCCCCTCCAGAGGCTTTAACACGGAGGGAGTCAGACGCAGGCGCTTCACGGCGTCCTCATAATCCAGGCTCCCTTCTTCCATCAGAGCCTTTAAAAGGCGCTCTCTTGCGGAATAGCCGCGCCGCACAGCCATTTCATACTCGCGGCTCAGCTCTTCCTTCGGACAGGCCGGAAGAATTCTTCTGCTCACAAGCTGCTTTACCTTTTTTCTGACCGGAATCACGGTATGAAGAGCCTCGTTCATAGAAGCACCGTAATTCTCCCGAATCCAGTACGCCAGCGCGATCAGGCGACTCTCGATTGGCAGCTCCCCCTTCGGAACAGCCGCAATCGGTTTAATT
>CALWGS010000003.1 GCA_944380155.1 uncultured Lachnospiraceae bacterium | reverse complement strand
ATACCATAATTTCATTCGGGATGGAAATTAAAATATATACGAAAGCATCAATTCCCGAATCTCACAGACTCCCTCACATCAAACCATTGTTCCCGCGTCACGCAGACTTTCCCCCTGAAGCAGGCGCTTTGCGGTCAGAGCAGCGTCCCTTGCATTGGCGGAGTATCCGTCCGCGCCAATTTCATCCGCATAGCTCTGGGTCGTCACCGCACCGCCAATCATGACTTTGGCACGAATTCCCGCCTCATTTCTCAGGCGGACCACCTCTCTCATCTCCTGCATGGTGGTCGTCATCAGAGCGGAGAGCGCGATCAGATCCGCATCCGTCCGCTTCGCTTCCTCAATGATTCTGGCCGAGGGAACGTCCTTGCCGAGATCGATGACCTCGAATCCGTAGTTCTTCAGCATCAGAACCACCAGGTTCTTGCCGATATCATGGATATCGCCGGCTACGGTCGCCGCAATGACGGTTCCGAGCTTCGTCCGGCTCCCTTCCCCGTACAGGCTGGGTTCCAGATAATCAATCGCAGCCTTCATCGCTTCCGCCGAAGCGATCAGCTGGGGCAGATAGTAGATTCCCCGATCGAACAGAACCCCGACCTCATTAATGACCGGAATCAGACAGGCATTCAAAAGCCGTTCCGCCGGATACTGCTCCATCCCCTGTCTGGTCAGCTCCACAATCCCCCTGCGGTTCCCCTTCAAGACAGCCTGGTACAGAGGAGATTCCCTCATAAGGGACTCCCTCATGGGATCCTCCATCGCGCCGTCCGGTTCTTCCTTGGGAAGCTCTGCTGCAGTTCCTCCCGGCACGGCCGGTTTCCCTGCCATGACCCGCTCTTCCTCCCCGGCCGTTGTTCCGGCCGTGGCTGATTTTTCCGCCGCAGGTGTCTTCCCTGCCATGATCCGCTCTCCGCTTCCGATTCTGTCAATATATCGAATTGCCGCCCCTTCTCTTCCCATCAGCAGATCCGCGGCGAGTGCCGTATTGCGCAACAGCTCCTGTGCGGGGTTCGCAATCGCCATGCTGAGACCCGCCCCAATTGCCATGGCGAGGAAGGTGCTGTTGATGTACGGCCGCCCGGGGAGCCCGTAGGAGATATTGGACAGTCCGGCAATTGTGGCAAATCCCTGCTCCCTGCACCAGCGTATCGTGTGGAGCGCCTGCCTTCCGGCTTCCGGATTGGCTCCCGCTGTATGAATCAGCGCATCCACAATGATGTCTTCTCTGGAGAAGCCAAGCCGGAACGCTTCGTTCGCAATCGTTTCGATGATTTGCTTCTTTTCTTCGAAGGTCTCCGGTATTCCCTTCTCAGACAGAGGGAGCAGAATGAACATCGCGCCGTATTTCTTCACGATCGGCAGGAGGGACATCCGATCCTTCTCCAGTGAAATCGAATTCACCAGCGCCCGTCCCGGATAGCGTCTGAGCGCAGCCTCCATCACCGCGGCGCTGCTGGTATCAATCGAGAGCGGAAGGGAGGATGCCAGCTGCACCTCTTCCAGTACGGCAAGCATCGTCTCTTTCTCATCGATTCCGCTCATGCCCACATTAATGTCGAGAATGTCCGCCCCGTTCTCCTCCTGCTCCCGTGCCATCTCACAGGCCAGCTCTGTTTCTCCGGCTTTCAGCTGTGCGGACAGCTCCTTCTTTCCCGTAGGATTGATCCTCTCCCCCACCAGATAAAAGCGCTCGTCCGGATTCAGAAACAGCGCGGAGCGCTGCGTAGTCAGCACTCGGATCGGCTGATTCCAGACAGGGCCCGGCGTGTGGCTCCGCGCTCTTTGTACCAGTGCCCGGATATGATCCGGCGTCGTCCCGCAGCAGCCGCCCACAATCACCGCGCCCTCCTCAATCAGCCGCTCCATCCCGGCAGCAAACTCCTCCGGCCCCATGTCGAATACGGTCCTTCCGTTCTCAAGCCTTGGAAGTCCCGCGTTCGGCTTTGCAATCAGCGGCACCCGCGCGTACTGCTTCATTCTGCGAATCCATTCCGTCATCCGATCCGGCCCGGACGAACAGTTCACTCCCACCGCGTCCGCTCCCATGCTCTGCATTACGATCACCGCAGTCTCGGGATCCGTTCCGTACAGGGTGTGCCCGTCCTCATTGAATGTCAGCGTCACCACAACGGGAAGCGAGGTGCTCTCCTTTGCGGCCAGGAGCGCCGCCCGGCATTCGGCAAGGCTCATCATAGTCTCGATGACAATCAGATCCGCCCCGGCCTTCGCGAGACTTTCTGCCTGCTCCCGATAGACCGTTACCAGCTCCTCAAAATCCGTCATCCCCACGGGAGGGAGCTGCCGCCCCGTCATCGTCATATTTCCGGCCACATAAAGCGGCCTGGCATCCTTCGTCTCCTCCCGGTATTCTCTCACGGCTCTGAGCGAGATTGCGGCCAGCTCCCGGTTCATGCGCTCCACCTCCTGCTCAAGGCCGTATTCCGCAAGCTTGAACCGATTCCCCGAGAAGGTAGGAGTGTATAAAATATCCGTTCCGGCAGCCAGATATTCCTTCTGAAGCCCGCACAGAATATCCGGATGCTCCAAAATCCACTGCTCCGGACACACACCCGACGGCATCCCCCTCATCTGGAGGTTGCTTCCGGTCGCTCCGTCTAAAATCAGCAGCTTCGACTGCCACAGCTTTGTCCATTCCGTTGTATTCATTCTCTTCTCCCTTCCGCCGCCCTGAGTCAGAAAGGCCCAATGACGGTTCACACGCCATGGCGTACTAAGCTGCCATGCGTTTACAGCGTTATCTTCTCCATCAGGCTCACTCTATTAAACGGAAGCATAAAATAATACCCGTCCGCAAAGTCATTCAGCTTCCGGATAATCTCTCCTGCAATGTCCGCTCCCGTCTGTTCCGCCTCTTCCCTCTCCATATCCGGGCGGTAACGCGCCACAACCTCATCCGGCACATGCACGCCCGCGATTTCATTCTTAATAAAGTTCGCGTTGCGGAAGCTCACCAGCGGCATAATTCCGCACAGCAGGCAGGTATCCACCCGGGAACGGATGATCCCAAGCCTCTCGATATCCTCATCCGAGTACACGGGCTGTGTCAGAAAATACTTTGCCCCCGCTTCTATCTTGTGTTCCATCCGTTCAATGATCTTGTCAATCCGGCCGGTTCCGTAATTAAGCGCTCCGCCGTAGATAATCGGATCCTCCGCGAAGATATCTTCGTTCAGCTCTTTCAAGAACTGCATCAGCCGAATCGAATTATAGTCAAATACGCCGGTCACGGAGCGTCTGCTCTCGCTCGGCACCGGATCTCCCGTCACAACCAGGAAATTTCGGATCCCATTCACATAAGCCCCCAGAAATTGTGAGCGCACGGCAATCACATTCCGGTCCCTGCAGGCAATATGCGGCATGACGGGCAGCCTGGTAATCGCGGACAGCTTCACTCCCATCAGAACCGGATCAATCCGGCTGCGCCCCATGGGGGAATCCGCAATCGTTATGATATCCGCCCCGCTTGTCTTCAGCGCAAGCGCGCTCTCAATGATTTTCCCGTCCTTCGCGTCATACGGGGGATCCAGCTCCACCGCGATGATCTTCTTCCCGTTTCTGCGCCTCTCCTCCATCAGCGCCGCGAACGCGTTCTGCTTCGCCTCCCGCTTTCCTTCCTGCTGCGTGGTCTCAATGCGTGCCGGCCTTACGGCGGGACGATTCCTGTCAATCCGCTTCGCAAGCTCTTCGATATAAGAAGGAGTTGTCCCGCAGCAGCCCCCGAGAATGGACAGGCCGAACCCGGCTGATGTCTGCATATTATCACAAAAATACCGGATATTATTCACGAAGTTCATTCGGCTCTGAAGCTGTTCCGGATATCCCGCATTGGGAGCGGCAGCCAGAAAGATCCCCTCCGGCAGCCTCATCCCCTCCAGCACCTTCTCCATATGTCCGGAACCGATTCCGCAGTTCAGGCCGCAGCCGTCAATGTCCCCGCAGGCCGCGGCCATCGCAAGCAGCCGATCCGCCCGGTACCCGAGCCTGGTATAACCGTATTGATCCACACAGAACTCCGCCATCACGAACACATCCGGATCTCTCTTCTTGATATAAGCCGCCGTCTCCCGGATCCCGTCCATCCCGGAGAACGTCTCGAACCAGATAACCCGAAGCCCCTCATCCAGCAGACCATCCGCGATCCGTCTGTACTCGTCCAGAACTTCCTCTTCCTCTACCGCCGCATTCTCGGGAATCGGCCCGATATCCCCCGCGATAAAGATTGGACGTTCCTGTAATCCTTGGTCCCGTCTGCCCTCCTGATACGAAAGAACCGCATCCTTCGCCGCGGCACAGGCCTTCGCAATCAGCTCCCTTTGCTCCTGCACGGTAACGCCCAAGATCTGGCGGCAGACCGCAAAGGTATTCGTCCGGAGCAGATCCGCGCCCGCTTCCAGATACGCGGTATGGATTGCCCGGATCCGCTCCGGATCCGAGCGGTTCGCAAGCTCGCAGACCGGGCCTTCCGGCCCCGCAAGTCTCTCATAATAAGTCCCCATCGCCCCATCCGTCAGTACACGATGGGTACGCAGATAATCCTGTAACAATATCTCCATCCGTTCCCCTTCCCCGGCTTTCCTGTTCCACAAAAACGGCTGCGGCGCCGGCCGGACAATGCCGGCCGGTTCCGCAGCCCCGTACGCCGATCCGATCCCGCGGCATCCCCGATACTCCCGAACATCCATATTCCGAGATTCCGGGACACCCGGCTCCGGGACGCCTCATCCCGGTTCACGGCTTTGTATACAGAATCAGATCATTCATGGACAGCTTATAATTGCCGTTCACCTTACAATTCAAAAGTATCTTATTATATACGCCGTCAAAGCTCCGGACGCTCTTATTAGAACGTACATATAAAAACTCTCTCTGCTTCCTGCTCAGCTTCACACCCGCCGACACGAACTTGGAATCCATCATCTCAAGAAAGAGCTCCTTCCCGAGAGGATAAAGCGGCAGCTGCCGGATCCGCGTCCCCATCCAGAAGCCGAGCCGTTCGGTATCTATCTGCCCGGCTGCCGTCATTACGATCATGCTGCCCTCACCGAGCTGCCCGGCCAGCCTTGCGAAGCTCTCAAGAGCAATCCGCCTCCCGGCCAGATCATCCACATCATCAATCAAAATCAGCTCATACCTTTTATAATGATCCGCCAGTTCACCCAGTCCGTCCCGCCGGATTGCCTCAAGCATAGTCCCCAGAAAATCCGCCCCGCTGATCTTGCACGCCGCGTCCTGTCCGTACCGCCGCTGATAGGCCGCGCACAGCCCGCTCAGCAGATAGGACTTGCCGGTTCCCTGCGCTCCCGTAATCAGCAGCGGCTCCGAAAGGCTTCTCTCGTTCAGAATCCGCTCCGTCTCTTCCTTAATGTGCTGATTGTTCTCGCTGAATATAAAATTATGTATCGAGCCTCCGGCTTTCTCATTCGAACCCATATCCAATCCCACACCTTACCCTGTGTATATCGTTCCTGCATGCCGGTTCATCCTCTCCGAAGGACGGATGCAGAATGAAATCGACACACCGGGAGCCTTATTCTAACATATCTTCGCAAAAAAGAAAAGACCATATCGGACAAAACCCGATCTTTCCCGCTGTCACTCACGATCCGCCGCGCCGCGGGATACCCCGCGAACCTATCTGACGCAGAGATTCTCTCCCTTCAACCCGTTAAAGGCTCCTTCGATTCCCGCATTCTCATGGGCAATCAGCCACTTATTCCTTGCCGTCATCAGCCTGTCCTCCCCGGTCAGCTCCGGACTTACGGCAAGCGCCAGATTCGTATCCTTCGGCAGAAGCACCACACAACGGACTCCCTCCTC
>CALWGS010000002.1 GCA_944380155.1 uncultured Lachnospiraceae bacterium | reverse complement strand
CAGGCCGCGGGGATTCCGGTGATTGCTGTCGAGTATGATGATTTCCCCGATTATCTGAAATGGTTCCGGGTCTTCTGTGCCCTAAACGGGCGGGAGGATCTGTGGGAGTCGGTTGGCATGCAGACCTATGAGGAGGTTGTGGAGGTGTTCGAGGCGATTCCCGATGAGGGAGCGCCGACCGTATTCTGTATGTATGTAGGCACCGAAACGCTGCAGGCCGATACGGAGGAGACGATGGTCGGCGGCATGGTGGCGGATCTCGGCGGCATCAATATCGTAGGTTCGGGGGAAGGAGCCGGACGGCTTACGATGAACCTGGAGACGGTCTATGACATGGATCCGGATCTCATCCTGGTAGAAGGACATGATATGGGGGATCTTGAGGCTCTGGTTGAGGAACAATACGGGGATCATCCGGTCTGGCAGTCGCTGAACGCGGTGAAGGAGGGCCGGATCTATTACCTGGAGAAGGAGCTGTTCCATAATAAGCCGAATCGGCGCTTTGCGCAGGCATACCGGATTCTGGCGCGGCTTCTGTATCCGGACTGCGGACTGGAGGAAAGCGGCAATTAAGAATGCCGCCGGGAAGAAGAGCAAGGGGAGCAGAGAAGAGCGGGGAAAAGCAGAAGCAGGAAGAGTACAACCAAGAAGAATGCAATAAGGAAGAATGCGATAAAGGAGAGTACGATGTATCAGGCAAAGGAATCGCGCTATGACGGAATGGAATACCGCCGCTGCGGCGCAAGCGGGCTGAAGCTTCCGGCAGTCTCTCTGGGGCTGTGGCATAACTTCGGGGATCACTCGGATTACCGGAGAATGAAGGAGCTTTGTATTACGGCATTTGACAACGGAATCACACATTTTGATCTGGCAAATAATTACGGGCCGGAGCCCGGGAGCGCGGAGCGCAACTGGGGGCGGATCATAAGAGAGGAATTCAGGGATTACCGCGACGAGCTGATTATCAGCACGAAGGCGGGGTACGATATGTGGAAGGGTCCGTACGGCGACTGGGGCAGCCGCAAATATCTTCTGGCCAGCCTGGATCAGAGTCTGATGCGTATGGGGCTGGACTATGTGGATATTTATTATCACCACCGCCTGGATCCGGATACGCCTCTGGAGGAGACGATGGGGGCCCTGCATCAGGCGGTGATCAGCGGCAAGGCTCTCTATGTGGGACTGTCCAATTACGACGGGGAGACGATGAGGAGGGCCTGCCGGATTCTAAGGGAGCTGCACTGCCCGTTCGTGATTAATCAGAACCGGTATAATATCTTCGACCGGACCATTGAGCACAACGGACTGCTGCAGGCAGCAACAGAGGAGAAGAAGGGGATCATCGCCTTCAGTCCGCTGGCCCAGGGCCTGTTGACCGATCGGTATCTGAACGGGATTCCTGCGGACAGCAGGATCGTAACGGACGGAAGGTTTTTGCGGGCCGGTGCGCTGACGCAGGAGAGAGAGGCTCAGATCCGGGGGCTGAACCGGATTGCCGCGCAGAGAGGGGAGAGCCTTGCGAGGATGGCTCTGGAGTGGATCCTGAAAGAGGATACCGTGACCGGCGTGTTAATCGGCGCTTCCAAGCCGGAGCAGCTGCTGGAGAATCTGAAGTTGATCGGCAGGACGCCCTTTACGCCGGAGGAGCTGGCACAGATTGACGAGCTGGTATTCCCGCAGGAAGAAGCATGAGAGATTCGGATACCATGAAAATCATTGCCCGCATACGCAGCGAATTCCCGGAGAAGTTCGGGATTCCGAGGCAGAGCGGCCTGGTAGAAGAGCTTAAGGCGGATATCATCTTCGAGCCGGAGTACCGGAATCCGGACGCGCTGCGGGGGATTGAGGAGTATTCCCATATCTGGCTGATCTGGAAGTTCTCTGAATCGGTCACGGATACCTTCCGCGCGACCGTCCGCCCGCCAAGGCTCGGGGGAAATGTGCGCAAGGGAGTTTTCGCGACCCGTTCTCCGTTCCGTCCCAATGCCATCGGGCTCTCCTGCGTCCGGCTTCTGGGAGTGACCTTAACCGGCGCGGAGGGGCCCGTGCTGCATGTGGCCGGGGCGGATCTGATGGATCGGACGCCGATTTATGATATTAAGCCGTATCTGCCGGCGGTTGACAGCCATCCGGATGCCGTCGGGGGATTTGCGGACCGGGTTTTTGACTACGCGCTTGTCGTGCGCTGTCCAAAGGATCTGGAGGAGCGGATCCCAAAGGAGAGGCGGGCGGCGCTGTATTCGGTGCTGTCCCAGGATCCCAGGCCCTCCTATCAGGAGGATCCGGAGCGGATCTATGGAATGGCATTTGCGGGGCTTGAAGTGAAGTTCACAGTAAGAGAAGGGATTCTTACGATATGCGGGGTTAGCGAACAGGGGAATTGATACGAAGAAGGAGATGGAAATCGTGATCAACGCAAGTATTGTACTGGAAGGCGGCGCCGCCAGAGGGGTGTTCACGGCGGGCGTGCTGGACTATCTGATGGAGCAGGATCTCTACTGCTCTCACGTGGTTGGCGTATCGGCGGGGAGCTGCAACGGGGTGGATTATATCTCCAGGCAGATTGGGAGAACCAAGAACTGTATGATTCACAAGGATAAGGAGAACACTTACACCGGGGTCCGGACGCTGGTGAAGCAGAGGACCTTATATGACATGGATAAGGTGTTCGACTATTATCCGAATGTGTTGTATCCCTTTGACTTCGAGACCTATTCGAAGTCGGAGATGAAGGGAGAATGGGTTGTGACGAACTGCAGGACGGGGAAGGCGGAGTACCTTGACAGCAGGACGGATAAGGCGGAGCTGATGAAGATCACCAGGGCATCGAGCAGTATGCCGCTGGTTTCTTCGATGGTGGAGGTGCGCGGGGAGCAGTACCTTGACGGGGGACTTGCCGATTCCATTCCAGTGGAGCGGGCATTCTCCTACGGCAATGAGAAGGTGATTGTGATTCTGACCCGGAATGAAGGGTATCGTAAGAAGATCATGGGGAAGGTTCAGCGGGAGCTCTACCAGAACTATTACCGGAATTATCCGCAGCTGGCGGAGACGATCTGTACCAGGGCGGTGAATTATAATCGAAGCCTGGAGCAGTTAAAGGAGCTCGAACGGGAGGGGAAGGTCTTCGTCATTCATCCCTTCTTCCCGACGCTTGGAAGAACCGAGACCCGGTATGAGCGCCTGCTTGCGTTCTATCAGCACGGGTACCAGGTGATGAAGAATTCCAGAAGGCGGCTGGATGCCTATCTGATGTCATAGTCTGAACAGGGAGCCGGTCCGCGGCAGGCAGCCGCGGGTCCGGCTCTTTTAGTGCGTCCGGCTCTTCCTGATGCCAGGAATGCGGGCACGCGCCCAGAGTTTCTTAAATAAGTATAAACAATGCACGGAAGCGGGGAAAATCTCTTGACGAAATGAAATCTTGTGGTATGATATGGTTGTTAGCTATCTAACAGTTTGCTATCTAACAGTTAAGGATGAAAGAGAACAGGTGAGCAGTATGGAGACGATGAGAACAAGAGATGATATCGGGTATGAAGTAAAGAAGCTGGATAATCTGTTCAGCAGGCGGATCAATTCCTTCACGGAGCATTCGGATCTGAAGGATGTGACACGGATGCATGCATGGATTATCGGCTTTCTGTATCGTAACCGGAATCGGGATATCTTTCAGAGGGACGTAGAAGCAGAGTTTCAGGTCGCACGGTCAACAGCTACGAATGTGCTGCAGCTGATGGTCAGGAAGGGGTATATCATTAAGGAGCCGGTCGATTATGACGACAGGTTAAAGAAGCTGATTCTGACCGATAAGGGAATGCAGGTTGAGGCTCTCATCCAACGCAACATCGGAGAAATTGAGGCCCGGCTCAGTTCCAGCATCACTGCGGAAGAGAAGGCAGAATTCCTGCGGATTATCCGAAAGCTGAAGGCGTCGCTTGAGTAAATGGGATCGGATCTTAGGATCCGTACTGCGGCAGCAAGCTAATTACGATTAAAGGAGGGTTACTATGCTGAAAACACTACTGGCGCAGGTTAAGCAATATAAGAAGGCTTCCATCCTGGCGCCGCTTTTTACTGCACTGGAGGTGTTCATGGAAGTGCTGATTCCTCTGCTGATGGCCTCTATCATTGATGACGGAATCGAGGCGGGGAATCTGAACAATGTCTACCGGTACGGTCTGCTGATGCTGGTTGTCGCGGGCTTAAGCCTGATGTCGGGCGCGCTGGCCGGCAAGTACGCAGCGCACGCTTCGACGGGCTTTGCCTGCAATCTGAGGGATGCGATGTACACGAACATACAGAAGTATTCCTTCTCGAATATTGACAAGTACAGTACGGCGGGACTTGTCACCAGGCTGACAATTGATGTGACCAATATGCAGAATGCGTACCAGATGATTTTAAGAATGTGTACCAGGGCGCCCCTGAACCTGATCAGCGCGCTGGTGATGGCATTTATGATTCATGCGGAGTTAAGCATGATCTTCGTGATCGCCATTATTTTCCTTGGGTGCTGCCTTGGTTTTATTATGGTGAAGGCGGGGAAGCGTTTCAATGAGGTCTTCCAGAAGTACGATGATTTGAACGCGAGCGTGCAGGAGAATGTGTCCGCGATTCGCGTTGTGAAGGCGTATGTCAGGGAAGAGTATGAGGATCAGAAGTTCAAGAAGGCGGCGAACAAGGTCTATGAGCTGTTCGTGAAGGCGGAGAAGATGATTACGCTGAACAATCCGGTCATGATGCTGAGTGTGTACGGCTGTATTCTTCTGTTGTCGTGGCTTGGAGCGCAGATGATCGTGGGCGGGAGCCTGACGACCGGACAGCTGACCTCGCTGTTATCTTATATTATGAACATTCTGATGAGTCTGATGATGCTCTCCATGATATTCGTTATGATTACCATGAGTGTGGCCAGCGCAAAGCGTATTGCCGAGGTCATTAACGAACAGCCCGATCTGACGAATCCGGAGTCGCCGGTGAAGGAAGTGAAGGACGGAAGCATCGAGTTCAAGGATGTGGATTTCGCTTACAGGCAGGGAACCGGTGAGCCGGTTCTGAAGGATATTAACTTAAGGATTGAGTCGGGAGAGACGGTTGGAATTATCGGAGGCACCGGAAGCGCGAAGTCGAGTCTTGTGAATCTGATCAGCAGGCTCTACGATGTAACCAGCGGAAGTGTCATGGTCGGCGGCCTGGATGTCAGGGAATATGACATGAACAGTCTGAGGGATCAGGTGGCCGTGGTGCTGCAGAAGAATGTGCTGTTCTCGGGAACCATCCTCGAGAATCTCCGCTGGGGCGATAAGAACGCGACGGAAGAGGAATGTAAGGAAGCCTGCGAGCTGGCCTGCGCGGATGAGTTCATCCAGCGCTTCCCGGACGGATATCACACCTATATTGAGCAGGGCGGTACGAATGTCTCCGGCGGACAGAAGCAGAGGCTGTGTATTGCGCGTGCTCTGCTGAAGAAGCCGAAGGTTCTGATTCTGGATGATTCGACGAGCGCGGTGGATACGGCGACGGACGCGAAGATTCGGGACGCGTTCGCAAGGAAGATCCCGGGTACCACCAAGATTATTATTGCGCAGAGAATCTCCAGCGTTCAGCACGCGGATAAGATTATTGTAATGGATAACGGCAGAATTGACGGAATCGGTTCGCATGAGGAGCTGGTTGAGTCCAATGCAATCTACAAAGAAATCTACGAATCTCAGATTAAGGGCGGCGGAGATTTTGACAAGATGGGAGGGAATCACTGATGGCAGAGCAGGTGAAAGCAGTAAGAGGGCCGGGAGGACCCAGGATGCACGGCAAGGTTAAGGTTGAGAACCCGGGCCCGATTTTGAAGCGTCTGATGGGAATTGTATTAAAGCGCTACGCGCCTCACTGTATTCTGGTGCTGGTGTGCCTGGCGGGTTCGACCTTCGCGACGGTGCGGGGAACCTTATTCATTCAGACCTTGATTGATGATTATATTTATCCGCTGATTGGAATGGACAATCCGGATTTTTCGGCCCTGGTTCAGGCCATTGTACAGATGGCGTGCATCTATTTGTTCGGCGTGGTGTGCAGCTACGGGTATAACCGGCTGATGGTGAATGTCAGCCAGGGTACGCTGCGCAACATCCGTGTCGGGCTGTTTGAGAAGATGGAATCACTTCCGATTAAGTATTTCGATACACACGCGCACGGCGATATCATGTCGATTTATACGAATGATACGGATACGCTCAGGCAGCTGATCGGGCAGAGTATGCCGCAGCTGGTATCGAGTCTCTTCTCGATTGTGAGTGTATTCTTCAGTATGCTGTTTTTGAATGTGCCGCTGACCGTAATCAGTGTCTGTATGGTTGTGGTGATGCTGATCACCAGCGGGAAGATTGCCGGGAAGTCCGGAACCTATTTCATTAAGCAGCAGAAGAACCTGGGTATTGTGAACGGCTACATCGAAGAGATGATGGACGGACAGAAGGTGGTTAAGGTATTCTGCCATGAAGAGGAGAGTCTTGAGAAGTTCAGGCAGCTGAATGAGGAGCTGCGTTCTTCCGCGGATCAGGCGAATATGTTCGCGAATATTCTGATGCCGATTAACGCCAACCTGGGAAATCTCAGCTACGTCATCTGTGCGGTCGTGGGTGCCGTGCTTGCTCTGAACGGATACGTGGGACTTACCATCGGTACGCTGGTTTCGTTCCTGACCTTTAACAAGAGCTTTAATCAGCCGATCGCACAGGTGAGCCAGCAGCTCAACAGTATTGTAATGGCGCTTGCCGGAGCGGATCGTATCTTCAAGCTGATGGATGAGGAGCCGGAGAAGGACGAGGGCTATGTGAAGCTGGTGAACGCGGTCAGGAATCCGGACGGAAGCCTGTCCGAGACCGAGAAGAGAACCGGTCTGTGGGCTTGGAGACATCCGCATTCCGCGGACGGTACGGTGACTTACACCGAGCTTGAGGGGCGCGTGACCTTTAACGGCGTGGACTTTGGCTATACGGATGATAAGATTGTCCTGCATGATATTAAGATGTACGCGGAACCGGGCCAGAAGATTGCCTTTGTCGGAAGTACCGGCGCGGGCAAGACGACGATTACCAACCTGATTAACCGTTTTTATGACATTCGGCAGGGTAGCATCACGTACGACGGGCTGGATGTTCGCTCCATCAGAAAGAGCGATTTGCGCCGTTCCCTCGGCGTTGTGTTGCAGGATACGCACCTGTTCACGGGAACGGTCATGGATAACATCCGTTACGGCAGACTGGATGCCACGGACGAAGAGTGTGTCGCCGCGGCAAAACTCGCCAAT
>CALWGS010000001.1 GCA_944380155.1 uncultured Lachnospiraceae bacterium | reverse complement strand
ACGCAATGGAGAAGAAGATTGCCGAGGTGAAGGCGAAGAAGAAATAATTCTGATATTTGATGAGGAAGGAATCAGAAGGAGAGCAAAGGCAAAGAAGAAGCCCTGCTCTCCTTATTTTATGAATTATTGATTCTGAAACTGTCTTCCTTCATGATCCATATAGTAATCTTCCGTATAGATCAGCTCTGAAATCGGAACAATCGTATATCCCTGATCCTGAAGACCGGTAATGATGGATTCGAGAGCGTCCTTGGTGAATTTGGCTCCGTTATGGCAGAGAATGATGGAACCGTTTCCCAGATGCTTGTGATTCAGAACGGTACGGATAATCGAATCCGTGCCGTAGTCTTTCCAGTCAAGGCTGTCATCAGTTGAACTGTAAAGAAGTGCGATAAATACAGGATTTTCTCAAATTGTATAGGAGATTTCGACGCTTCCGTCCGCCTGAAAGAAGATGTCCTTCACCAGCAGCGCGCAGGTTCTGCGGATGTCATCAAAATCATTTCCATTCAAAATATTTGGAATGGAATCAATCCGTTCACAGATTTGCAGGAGAACCTGGAGCCTGGAATCATTCAGGAATCCCTGCTCCTCCAGATCGCGAAGCTCCTTCAGTAGTCCGGACTTCTCCTGATCCAGCTCTTCTAACCGGGCGTTCAGATACCTCGCCATTGCGGGGCCACCCTGCGCGATGGAGGATACCAGGTTATGCAGTTCTGTCTCAATGGCCGCGATCCGTTGCTGAATCGTATTCCTGCGAAGCTGTTCTTTCGGAGCAAGCGGCTGTGTGTGCGTCAGCTTCACCTGATCCAGGGTCCCTCGGACTTCCGGATCGGCGTAGTGTCGGATAATGGAATCCAGGATAATCGGATCATAGCGCTTTTTGGACGCGGGGGGAACCGGGCAGGAATTCCATCCGCGGTTCTTCCGGTTGCTGCAAATATAATATCCCTGTGTGCCGTGGCTGTTGGTATAGGACACACCGCATCCGCAGTTCGCGCAGCGCATCAGTCCGGTAAAATAACTGTTCTTTCCAGTCCCGGCGCGCCCAGGGCGGTGCAGAAGGAGCTTGCGCTTGTTCTGTACGCGGATCCAGAGGGCGGAATCGATGATAGCCTTATGGTAAGAAATATTGCAATACATATCCGAAATGGAACGGCATCGCTTATGCTTGCTAAGGTTCTTGTCCTTTTTCCCATACACATCAATGGAAAGATTCCCGTCAAACTCAGCCGGGTCATTTAAAATCTCTGCGCCCTCCGCTTTCAGATAATGATACATTGCCATATCATTCGGGGCGTACAGGGGCTTTGAGAGGATATCCATCAAAACTCTGCTGGTCCACAGGGATCCGCTGTAGCTGGGAATCCGAAGCTCCTGGTTCAGCTTTTCTAAGATTCGGCTGGCGGAGCCCTGCGGTTCCACATACCATTGATAAATATTGCGGACAACCTCAGCAGTCTCCGGATTCGGCTCTAAGATTGTGTGCTGCTTCCCCTGGTACTCCATCCGCGCAAGCCGGTAGCCGTAAGGAGCCTTGCCGCCTCCCCAGAAGCCAAGCTTCGTCCGGTAGTAATAATTATCCAGGACACGTCCCGAAATCGTCTCCCGCTCCATCTGGGCAAATACCATGCAAATATAGACCATTGCCCGCCCGATAGGGGAGGAGGTATCAAAGTTCTCAGAAATGGAGACGACTTCACAGTGATAACTCTGAAGTTCAACCAGAAGCTGGCTGAAATCAGAAATATTCCTGCTGATGCGATCCAGCTTGTAACAGACGATTTTTTCGATCAGGCCGGCGCGGACATCATCCATCATCTCCCGGAAGCTGGGACGGTTCAGATCCTTCCCGGAGAAGCCGCGATCTTTATCGTATATTTTGTATTCCCATCCGTTGCTTTCGCACAGATGGACACAGCGTTCAATCTGCTGGTCAATGGACAGGCTGTCTTTCTTGAACAGGGATTGTCTGGGGTAGATGGCAACCATATGATACACCTCCTGTGTGCCGGGCAGAGCCGGAAGAGTTACCGGAGCAAATCTGAAATTGTGATCTGGAAGCCTCCAAAGATGGAGATGGGGATCGGCTGGGTGAATGAGACGTTACAGGCCAAGTTCCTTCCAAAGCTCTTCCTGTGATATGCAAGGCTGATAATCGGGACAGCCTTCCTGACGGGATTTCATGATGGCAATTTCATCTTCCTCTGGTTCCGCTTCTTCGAGATTAGACAGAGTGAACATGACCCGGATTAATTCCCAGAGTTTTTCGGCATCCTGATCGCTCATTACGGTTACTGCACCTAAAATTCTTTCTTTAACATTTGACATATCTCTATACTCCTTTATATATCTGACCACGACTATTGATATCTATAATATCAATAATAAGTCCGTTGACATCAAATAGTATTCTAAAATTACCAACACGCAAACGATATCCGTCTGATCCCTGCAATTTTTTGATATCGCCGGAAAAGGGTAATTTTGCAATGGCTTCCATGAGGCGTCTTTGTGTTGTTCTGTCTTGTTTTAATAAAAACTTTTTAGCCTGTCTGGAATAATGTATTTCCATTTCAGGAAGTACCTTCTCTGAATTCATTTTTCTACTATGTCAGCAAATCTACAACCGTGATCTTGAATCCTTCGAAGATGGCGACGGGGATCGGCTGGGTGAACAGGAATATGGTCGGAGCGTCATCCTCTTCGTAGTGGTAGACGGTGACACGCTCCTTTTCTGGATCGATGATCCAGTATTCCCGAACACCTGCATCTGCATACAGATTATACTTGTATCGATAGTCCATCCTTCGGCTGGAGGGTGATACAATTTCAATAATCCAGTCGGGAGCGCCTTTGCAGCCCCTGTCGTCAAGCTTGTTCCGGTCGCAGATGACGCTGATATCAGGTTCAACGTAGGTTTTGTCGTATGCGTTCAGGAAGACGGCGAAGGGGGCGGGGTAGACTTCGCAGGAACCGTTATGCTTATCAATAAAGTCTGCAATCGTTCTTGATAAGGCAAAGGAAATCTTCTGGTGCCTTCGGTTCGGCGGAGCCATCATGTAGAGTTGTCCGTCAATCAGCTCCGCACGCTGGCCGTCGGGCAGGGCGTAGATGTCTTCGATGGTGTAGGTTTGGTCTTTTGGTAGTGGCATGGGGTGCGGCCTCCTTTCGGTTTTCTCTTCTATCGCCTGTTGTCCGAATGGCATATGCAGTCGGACACATTCCCATGTTTCTGCATAATGTTCATGTATTATACTTGTATTTTGGATAATAGAGCCTCCTGTAACACCTGAGAAAAATTGATTCCCATGGAAACAGCACGATCATTCAGCCATGAGGGAATTGTTAAGGTTTTCTTTACTGCTTTTGTATCCTTATATTGATCGATGTTACAGGATACGAGAGAAGTAAACCCGTCTTCTGCGTAAAAGGATGAGATATCAGATGGAGAAGCTATGGCCTGATTTTGTTCCAATAAGTTAAGAAGATAGGCAGCCAAGGCTTCCTGCGCAGATTCCATCGTATCAGTGATAGACGTTCCGTAAGTATGGCATCCTTCTAAATCGGGGAATTCAACCCAATAAGTATCATCTTCCTTGTGAAAAATAGCAGGATATACAAATAACATAATAAAACCTCCTTGTATTCGTATCATGGCAGGATAATCTCAGTGATTCAGCCCGGTTTCTTTTAGAATTGCGTTAAGCAAGCCTATAGGGACATCTTTGCCATGTATGGGTACTACTGTTGTTTTTCCGTCTTTTTGAAGAACGTGATGGCTTCCGTTGATTCTAACTACAGTCCATCCGTTTTTCTTTAGGAGTTTTAACAGATCTTTATCTTTCATAGTAGCCTCCTTGTAAAAACAATATAGCACGTGTTATACGTGTTGTCAAGAACAACACTTCATGGAAGGTACGTCATGGGGTGCAGTCTCCTTTCGGTAATTTTTCAGCAGCAGTACCAGAGTCAGGATGTCAGCAACGGAATGTATCTCTTAAATTCCCTTATAT